>CALBIN010000354.1 GCA_937893275.1 uncultured Opitutia bacterium
GGGATGGCCTACAACCTCCTTTCGTTGCGGCGGGCACGCCTGAGCAAAACAAGAACTTGGAACAGTTCAACAAGCAACTCGCCGAGAGTGACAAGGGGATTAAGGAGCTGAAGAAGAAAATAGCGGGAGAGAAAGAGGCCAATAAGAAGAAAGCGCTTTCTCAAGAGCTCAAGGCCCTTACCGGCCAGTATAATGCGCTGAAGGGAAAGCGTGATCGTTTGGATCGTGAGATTCCTCGGGCCATGGTGATGAAGGAGCGCAAGCAGGTACGTCCTACCCATATCAGAATCAGGGGTGAATATGATGCGCCTGGTGAATTGGTTACGCGTAACACGCCAGAGTTTTTACCCGCCTTGAAAAAAGCAGGCGAGACCGCGACTCGTATGGATCTCGCCGATTGGTTTGTTCAACCCAGTAATCCACTTACCGCGCGGGTTGCGGTGAATCGCTTTTGGCAGCAGTTCTTCGGGGTGGGTTTGGTGAAGACTTCCGAGGATATCGGAGCCCAAGGCGAAGTCCCCAGTCATCCCGAACTTCTCGATCATCTCACGGTTTCGTTCATCGAGTCGGGATGGGATGTGAAGGCCTTGATCAAACAGATCCTACTGTCGAGGACCTATCGCCAGTCTTCCGTCTCCCGACGGGAACAATTCACCAAGGATCCTGAAAACCGAAACTTGGCGCGAGGTTCCCGGTTCCGGATGGACGCCGAAATGATTCGCGACCATATTCTCGCGACCAGTGGTCTGCTGGTGAACACCATGTACGGCAAGAGCGTCAAGCCGCCTCAACCGGATGGCCTATGGAAATCGGTCACCATGATAGGGGAGCGGTTCAGGGCCGATGCAGGGGATGCCATTTATCGTCGCAGTCTCTACACATACTGGAAACGCGGCATGCCTCCACCGCAGATGACTATCCTCAATGCCCCGATACGCGATGCCTGCGTAGCTCGTCGCGAACGTACCAACACCCCGACCCAAGCCTTGTTGCTTTTAAATGAAGGCGAATACCTTAAGGCGGCTCGCTCGCTCGCTCAGAAGGCCTTGGAAACTGAGGCGACGGATGAATTCAAGCGACTGGTTTTGGTGTACGAGACCGTGACCTCCAAGTTGCCGGATGAGAAGGAGCTACAAGTCCTGTACGATCTCACGCGAAACCTGCAAAAAAACTACCTCGAGCAACCGGTGCTGTCGGATGCGATTTGCCGCGGTTTAAACGTTGGAGACGCGGAGCAAAAGGCTCAGCTCGCAGCTTGGACGGTGTTGGTCAATACTCTCTACAACCTGGATATCACCAAGACCCGTGAATAGCATGAAGGATCCTTTGACAGAATTCGATTTCCTCCAGTCCCGCCGCTCTTTTTTACTGAATTCGGGAATGGGTCTTGGGACGGCCGCCTTGGCTTCCTTGCTTTCCAAGCAGGCGTTCGCCGTCAAGACAGGTTCAGTGACCAAGCCCAAGGCGAAACGGATCATCTTCCTGTTCATGGCCGGGGCCCCGAGCCAAGTTGACTTGTTCGATCACAAACCCGATCTGCACAAGCTCTTCAAAACCGAGCTACCCAAATCCATTAGCAAGGGGCAGCGTGTTACGGCAATGACTCGGGGGAAGCAGCAATTAGTCGCCCCCACTACCTTCAAGTTCGCTCAAAAGGGAAAGAGTGGTGTCTGGATGAGCGAATTGCTCCCTCACCTTTCCGCATCGGCCGACGACCTTTGTTTGGTTCATTCCTTCAATACCAACGCCATCAATCACGATCCGGGCAAGACCTCTTTTTGCACCGGATCGGAAACTCCCGGCAAACCCAGCATGGGATCCTGGCTGAGCTATGGCCTGGGATCCTTGAACAAGGATCTCCCGGATTTCGTGGTGTTGCCCTCGGCCTTCTGGAGTGGTCGGGTAAACGTTCAGGCGCTATATGCTCGCCTTTGGGGCAGCGGATTCTTGCCTTCCAAGTTTCAAGGTACTTCTTTTCAGACCGTTGGAGACCCGGTGTTGTTTCTCTCAAACCCCAAGGGGATCGACGGCAAGGTGAGGCGCAGCATGCTGGATTCGCTTGCTGCTTTGAACCGTAAGCATTTGTCGGAAATCGGGGATCCGGAAATTCAGACCACCATCACCCAGCAGGAGATGGCCTTTCGGATGCAATCCTCCGTTCCCGAGCTGACTGATATTTCCAAGGAACCCAAGGAGGTTCTAGACATGTACGGTCCGGAGGTGAACAAATTGGGCTCTTACGCAAGAAATTGCCTGCTCGCCCGCCGGATGGCGGAAAGAGACGTGCGGTTCGTGCAACTGTTTCATCGTGGTTGGGATCATCATTCCAGCTTGCCCAAGAACATGAGAGGGCAATGCAAGGACGTCGACCAGCCCACGGCCGCCTTACTCAAGGATCTCAAAACGCGTGGTCTGCTCGAGGACACCTTGGTCGTTTTCGTCGGCGAATTTGGACGAACCGTGTATGGCCAGGGTAACATTACCCGCGAAAACTATGGTCGCGACCACCATCCCCGCTGCTTCTCGGGATGGCTCGCCGGTGGTGGCATTAAGGGTGGCATACACTATGGCAAGACCGATGAATTCAGCTACAACGTGGTCGAGAACCCCGTTAACGTGCGGGACCTACACGCCACCATGCTTCATCTGCTAGGGGTGAACCATGAGAAATTGATCTTCCCTTTTCAGGGTTTGGATCAAAAGCTTACTGGTGTTGAGAAATCGCGAGTGGTTAAAGATATTCTCGCTTGAATGGATAGATGTTCTCTACTCTTGAATTAAATATTTCGGGTAAGGTGAACAAAAAGACCTTTTGTCGTTACCTGTCACAATCACAAGTATTGATGAATAGTGAGAAACACCTTGAATTTTAAGACGGTTGCTTTGCTTGCGGTAGCCCTCGCCGTCACTTTTTGCTTCGCCGACGCAGCTGAAGTTTCTTTTGACCGAGATATTCGTCCAATCCTATCCGACAATTGCTTTCATTGTCATGGTCCCGATGCCCAAGAACGGAAGGCAAAGCTCCGTTTGGACACGAGGAGTGGAGCCCTGGCTGATCTAGGCGGATATTCTTCAGTTGCTCCGGGAGATCCTGCAAAAAGCGAGTTGTTCCTCCGCATTTCTTCCGATGATCCGGAAGAAAAGATGCCACCCCATGACTCTAATCGGAACCTGTCGAAGAAGGAAATCGATTTGCTCAAGCAATGGATTGCGGAGGGAGCCAAATGGAAAGGGCACTGGACCTTTGAGCCGGTCGTTCGTCCCACCGTGGACGACAAGAAACGACACCCGATTGATGTTCTCGTCAATGTTCGATTGAACAAAGAGAATGTTAAAGCAAACCCCCGAGCCAACCGTGAAACTCTTCTTCGGCGCCTCAAGCTTGATCTTACCGGTCTACCTCCCACCAAAGAGCAAACCGAAGCTTTCTTCTCAGACAAAAAGCCCGGAGCATGGGAGCGGCTCGTGGATCGCACCTTGGAGTCTACGGCCTTTGGCGAGCGCATGGCTTGGGATTGGCTGGAGGCTGCTCGCTATGCCGATACGAATGGTTACCAAGGAGATCGTGAACGTACCATGTGGCCGTGGCGTGACTGGGTGGTTAAGGCATTCAACGATAACCTGCCTTATGACAAGTTCACCATTTGGCAACTTGCCGGTGACCTGTTGCCGGACGCCACTCAGGAACAAATTCTCGCCACCGGGTTCAATCGTAACCATATGATAAATGGGGAAGGTGGCCGTATTGCCGAAGAAAACCGCGTGGAGTATGTTTTCGATATGACGGAGACCATGGGAACCGTTTGGATGGGTCTCACCTTGAACTGTGCTCGTTGTCACGATCACAAGTTCGATCCCTTGCTGCAAAGCGAATATTACCAGTTCAATGCTTTCTTCAACCAGACTCCGTCTAACGGTGGGGGAGGGGATCCCTTTACAAAACCCGTGCTGCACGCAGGTTCCACTGCCCAAAACGAGGAGCTGATCCAGTTGCGAAAGGAAATCCTCGCTTTGCAAAAGGACATTGAGAGCCGCCAAGGCGAACAAGGCGCAGCTCATGCGAAATGGGAGGCCAAGATGTTGAAAGACCTGCCTGCGAACGATTGGCAACGCCTATTTCCCAAGAAAGCCAAGGCAAATAAGCAAACCCTTCAAATCCTGCAAAGCGGATTGATCTATGCCTCGGGTGTAAATCCCGATAAGGACGAATACCAAGTGGTTTACCCTCTGGGTGAAGGAAAGATCACCGGCTTCAAGCTGGAGGGCGTCCGTCACCCCAAAATGACGCATGGCGGTCTTGCCCGTTCCGATAGCGGCAACTTCGTGCTCACCGATTTACAGTTCAATCTAAGAAAATCCTCTGTGGACAGACTCGTTCCATTGGAGATCGCCAGCGCCTCCGCCACCTTTGAGCAAGGATCTCTCAAGGTAAGGAACTCCTTCGACAAAAACCCGGCCTCCGGGTGGGCGGTCTGGGCGGGCAAGCCCATCGATCGAGACCATGCGGCCGCCTTTCGGCTGAAGAAAAGCATCGAGGTGCCCAAAGGGGCCGAATTGGAGGTCACCTTGAAATTCAATTCGCATAACAAGCATCACAATCTGGGTCATTTCCGTTTCTCGTCCACGGCCACTGTAACGCCCACCTTGAAGAGCGATAAGGGTGGCTTGATTGACGCTCTTCAGACCCAGCCCGATAAACGAAGCCCTTCCGATAAAAAGAATATTCTGGAGGCTTTTTCCGCCCAGGACGAAAGTTTGTCCGCCATGCGCAAAAAGCAAAGCGAGCTGGAAGCGAAGTTGAAGAAGACCAAAGCCTCCTTTCCCAAAGTCATGGTCATGGCTGACATGCCAAAACCCCGACAGACCTTCATGCTCGAGAGAGGTCTATATAACCAGCGCGGCAAACCTGTTACCCCCGCCGTACCGTCTTGGTTGCCTCCTTTGGCTAAGACGGAAAAGCCCAATCGATTGGGCTTGGCTCGTTGGCTGATGGACCCAAATCATCCGCTCACTGCCCGCGTTACCGTGAATCGCTTTTGGCAAATGCTTTTCGGGGTCGGCTTGGTCAAGACGACGGAAAATTTCGGGGTGCAGACGGAATATCCGAGATATCCCGAATTGCTCGATTGGTTGGCCGCCGAATTCCTTGAATCCGGTTGGGACGTAAAGGCGTTGATTCGAACCATCGTCACTAGCGAAACCTACCGTCGCAGCTCGACCATCTCATCCTTTGCCGAATACGAACGGGATCCCGAGAATCGGTATTTGGCTCGGGGTTCGCGCTTTCGCATGCCTTCCTGGATGATTCGTGACCAAGCGCTTGCCGTCTCCGGGTTGCTTAATCCGCAAATGGGCGGGAAAGCAGTCTACAGCTACCAACCGACAGGCATTTGGGCGGAAGCCACCTTTGGAAAGAAGAGATTTCAACAAGACAAGGGGAAGGCTCTTTACCGGCGTAGCCTCTACACCTACTGGCGCCGCATCATTGGGCCCACCATGTTCTTCGACGTGGCCAAGCGCCAAGTGTGCGAAGTGAAACCCTTGCGGACCAATACGCCCATGCATGCGCTTACCGTCATGAATGACGTCACCTACGTGGAGGCAGGTCGAGCCCTGGCCGATATCATTCTTCGTGACGCAAAGAATGACGAAGCGAGATTGCGTTTGGCTGCGCAGAGGGTGCTTGGCCGAAACCCGTCTGCCGAGGAACTAACCGTATTGAAGCACAGTTTGGAGCGAGGTGTCGCCAGCTTCACGGAAGATCCGGAAGCCGCTCGTCGATTCCTCTCCCACGGGGATTCGAAGCCTCAATCAGAAGTGTTGCCGGTGACTCGTGCTGCTTGGGCTGCACTCTGCTTGAATTTGCTTAATTTGGATGAAACCCTGAACAAAGAATAACTGTGGACCAAGCTTGGAGAATTCTCGATCCCACTGCCCCGAAAGCCGTTCAGGACAGGCAGCTCGCCATCAACAGGCGCCAGTTCTTTAGCCGGGGAGCCACCGGCATAGGAACCGCCGCTCTAGCCGGTTTACTGGGACGAGAGAGCTTGCTGGCTACACCATCATCCAAGCAAGGAGGAGCTCTTGGCTCTTCTCACCTTCCTGCGAAGGCCAAGCGCGTCATATATCTTTTCCAGAATGGTGCCCCCACCCACGTCGATCTCTTTGATTACAAACCTCGTTTGCACAAGTTGCATGGTACTCCGGTGCCCGAGGAATACTTTGGCGGTAAACGTTTCAGCACCATGACCGGCAACCCGCGCGGCAAGCTCATGCTGGAACCGGTGGAACCTTTTCAGCAACATGGGCACTCGGGGGCTTGGGTGAGCGAATTCATGCCCCACACCGCCAAGGTCGTGGATGACCTTTGTTTCATCAAGAGCATGCACACCGAGGCGGTTAATCATGCCCCCGCCATTTCTTTTTTGCTGAGCGGTTCCGAGATGCCCGGGCGTCCCACCATGGGGGCATGGCTTAACTACGGGCTCGGTTCCGCTTCCGACGAACTGCCTGGTTTCGTGGTCATGACCTCCATCAGCAAGGGCACTTCCTGCGGGCAGATTTTTTATGATTTCTATTGGGGGTCCGGTTTTCTCCCCTCCCGCTTCCAAGGATCTCGTTTCCGCGGTAGTCGCGATCCGGTTTTGTACCTAAAGAACCCGGATGGTATGAAGCCCGAGCTTCGTCGTGGCTTGCTCGATGATTTAGCCAAACTGAACCAGTTGAAGTACGAACAAGCGGGCGATCCCGAAATCCAGACCCGAATCGCCCAGTACGAGATGGCCTACAAGATGCAGACTTCGGTTCCCGAATTAACCGATTTCTCGGACGAACCGGAACATGTTCTCAAGATGTACGGACCTCAGGTGAAGGAGCCAGGCACTTTCGCCTACAACTGCCTCATGGCCAGACGCCTGGCCGAACGAGGCGTCAATTTCATCCAGTGCATGCATGCCGGGTGGGACCAGCATAACAGCTTGACCACCGAACTATACAACCAGTGCCGCGACACCGATCAACCCAGCGCCGCTCTCGTACAAGACCTCAAGATGCGTGGTATGCTCGACGACACCTTGGTCATCTGGGGAGGCGAATTTGGCCGCACGCCATTCATTCAAGGTGACATCAAGAATCGCAAGCGATGGGGACGCGATCACCACCCTTATGCCTTCACCGTATGGATGGCGGGAGGTGGAACTAAACCCGGAATGACCTACGGGGCTTCCGATGACCTTGGTTTCAATGCGATGGAAAATAAGGTACACGTTCATGATTTTCAAGCCACCGTCATGCATCTTCTCGGCATCGACCATGAAAAGCTGACCTATCGCTTTCAAGGCCGCCATTTTCGATTAACTGACGTTCATGGTCATGTGGTTAAAGAGATTTGTACGTAGCAGTTCAAACTCAGCTTGTTTATTTTTACTCTGATTCCAATTACTCAATGGTTCACAATACCATTGAGACTGAATTGTATTCGGTGCTTCGGATGTTATGCCTTGGCCATATTATTTGGGACTCACTCATCAACGAATGATCCATCTGGACGGATAATGAAGTCGTCACCTGCCTCGCCGAAATAAATTGAAATTGGAATAAAACCAAAGAGAGGCTGAAGTGGAACCCGAACGTCGACAGCTCAGTGTCATGCAGTGACCAG
>CALBIN010000355.1 GCA_937893275.1 uncultured Opitutia bacterium
CATCGAGTTCGAACCGATATGCGGAAACGAGAGACCACAGAGGTCGCCGAATAATAATAGACGCCCCACTTCGTCTTAGCGCCAAGGGGGTGAGGTTGGAACCGGGAGAAAAAGCTTACTTCGTGCCCAGTCAATCCATCACCGACGTCGATCCCACGGCTAATTACAAGGAGCTCGTTATGGCAAAAGGCACCGAAGCCGCGGGCAATTACCTACGATTCAAGGCGCCTTCTCAATATTTCACCATTCCGGCAGACGAACCTGCCAACGTGCGAGTATGGGCAGACAACGTAAAGGGTTACGAACGAGGCGACCACGATCAATTCATGGCCAGTTCGTCCTCCATCTCAACAAGCACTCCGAATGGGATAGTCATGTACTTGAACAGCGGCGGAACAAGACGTCCGATAAAGAAGATCAACAAGAATTTCGAACTCGGCAGGATGGGCTCTGCTCGCAGCTTCAACAAAGCGAGCGACCTGATGAATTTCCAAAGCAAACTTGCCGGTTCAAACGGTTTCGGCGGTGAAGGCTTTCGCCTGAGATGGAAACTACCGGGGACCTCCACACGGATGACCTTTCACGAATTCAACCCGAGGGCATTGATCGACGGATATCAAGACGGCTCGGGGGACTTGTGGGAAATCGAAGTCATCCAAAATCCGATCGACCCCGGAAGACCTGAGAGGCGTCACCGCGAGTGGCAGAATTCTAATTTTTACAAGGATCTTAATACCAAACGCGAAATAGGAATGACTGAAGATGGAAATGGCACTTCCCCCGACTTCACACTCAACCCAAGTCCAAGATCATGGAGCAACAGACCTTATTCGCGAAATTTCCCGAGGATGACGGACACCGAAGCTCATTTCGGACATTTCCACGAAAGAAGACAGGGCAACCATAGGTTTTCCAGCCCACGAGTCACCCTGTTCGAGATCTCTCGTAATCCAATGCTTTCCCTAATGCAGTTTCGGCATGCAAACATGAACTCCTACAGTCACAGTCCGGCATACGTAGTAGGCAACTCCTATGCCACCCCTCAGGTAGGAAGGTACAAGAAGTGGGGGCGCGTGAGAAGACTGAGTTTTCAACCTCAGGCCCAAAGCGAAACAGAACACCCATGGTATCAATTCCAACGATTCGAAGTAAAGTACTGGTGGGATGGGAACGACCAAAGTTACAACATGTATCCTTGGGACGAAACAAACTGGGGATTCAATCTCGCTTCCATTCGAGATACCGATTCCGAGCATAACCATCAGAACATAACCATGGATTTGAGTTATTATGTTAATGAGGCCTTGTTCGATGGATATTTCCTCACCGGCATAGACGAACCCGAAAACCTGACGTCTTCCGACAGCAAAGAATTAATCCCAAATCCCTTCCGGAACCCCAGGCTCAAACCATACTACCGTAACGGGGAATGGGAAAGAACTGAATACGCGGCCAAGAGTGAATTCGCGGACGAATCCGACAACGACGTCGCCAAGTATCAAACCATAGCTGCCGACTTGCTGCTCGAAGGCGCCTTCAACGTAAACTCCACCTCCGTGGATTCATGGGTTGCCCACTTGGCCGCCCTCAAAGGGCAAGCCATAAAGATAAGGAATCTGAAAGACGGTTTTGACTTGGCTTCGGGTAGTTCGCAAGAATGGAACGAATCCGACCTCACTCCGTTTTTAAGAATTTCCGAACCCACAGGAGAAGGTGTCCCGGCTCAGGCTGCTCCGGACAAAGACAACGACTTCTGGACGGGGTTCGTAACGCTGACAGACAATCAAGTTCGAACACTTGCGACCAAGCTGGTGGAGGAAGTGAAATTACGGGGTCCATTCCTGTCGCTTTCCGACTTCGTGAACAGGCGGGTAGCCCGCATGGAATTCTCCGGTGGCAACGTCAGCCTTCCATGGTTGAAGAAAGAGGAATGGCCCCACGAGACCAGAACTACCGCTCAAGGACTTAGGGGTCCTGTTCAAGCGGCTATTGCAAAAGCTGAATTGAATCGTGGAGGCTTTCAGTGGTCACCGACCGATCCCGAACTGCCGGAAACGCCACCCGCTCGCTTCATTGACCCTGGTGGAACTTTTCACGACAGTTCCTTTGGTTTGCATGCAGTTAGCCTGCAAAACCAGCATACCTTTGATGTAGATCGGGCAAACAACATTCAAAACTGGGGAGCTGGCATAAGACAGGTCAGCGGACGTTCAGGATCAATCGCAATAAACATCAATTCCGGTAACGACTGGCGCACGAATCCGACATGGGCAAATGAGCAAGTCAAGTTCCGTCGAACCATTTACGCCCAAGCATTCGAGCGCGGCGAGGCACCGGAAAACCTACGAGCAGTGGAGAATTCGGCAACCGGAGCAAACATGCCCGGGTGGCTTACGCAAGCGGACGTACTGTCCCCTCTTGCCCCTATACTTACGGCTCGCTCGGACACTTTCGTGATACGAACCTATGGAGAATCACCCCGCATGAACGCCACCCTTCTCAAAAGATGGTGCGAAGTAACCGTACAACGTGTACCCGATTACCTAAAACCCCATGTGGACGCTCCGCACCACAGACCGCACGAGCCCTTTGCCGACGATAATTTCGACGGCATCTGGACCGACGGAGAGGAGTGGCTGGATCTAAACTTAAACAGAGAAACCGTAAGGTCGGGAAGATTGGTACCAAAATCAAATGGTCTCGGCACCTCCCCCGACTTACCCGGAGGGAACACGGCGGGAACATTCAAGGTAGGTATTTCAAAAGATCTAAAATTAGAACCTGATCCGGAATTAGAAAAAGGCATGTCCAGCAATCCAGACTTTGTGTCAACAAAAGGAATCAACCAGCGATTCGGAAGAAAATTCCGCATCGTAAAGTTCCGTTGGCTGAGTGCGAACGAGGTATAATTGAAAGAATTTTTTCGCTAAAAGACTCCTTTCCTTCCATCAAGGTTCATTCGCAAGTCAATCCGAGACCAAACGGAACTATCAAACTGTCTTAGCTTTCCAAAAAAGAGGGAGTTGTCATATTTCTTTGGCTATGCAAAATCCCTATCTTTTTTTGACCGTATATGAATTGGAGGAAACAGATAGTACCATTTCTGGCAATGCCGTTGTTCCTTGTATTGCCATCAACTAAATCCAATGGGCAGAAGGAAGCTAGAGATGAACCTCCGGAGCCAGTGCCACCTCCTGTGGTTTTCTCTACAATGCTATGGGGGAAAGGGTCATCCCAAACATTTTCCTATGCCCCTTGGGACAACCACGAGGAAGAGAACGCCACTAGGTACGAAGTATCGGCAAACGCGGGATTCGTATCAAAAAAATTCGCCTATTACGGTAAAGGCACCCTTCAGTTTCATAAAGCGGAGGAAATCTCAGATGAAGATTTTCAAGAGGATGAGAATTCTTCTGCGCCTAAACCGGCAAGTCCCATATTGGCTAGTTGCAAATTCCAAATCACCCCGGGACAAACCAAGGAATACATTCTCCTAGTCGCCCCCCAAAATGATGATGAGGGAACGGCAAACGTTTATGTCATCCCCTTTGATCAGGCAAGCGTACCTACCGGCAGTTTCAGTTTTTCCTCAAGGACAAGCAAAACCCTGTACGTTCAGTTTGGAAAAAGCAAATTTGCACTGCCTCCCAAACAGAACCTCGTCAAAGTTGCCCAAACTGAGGAGAACGCAAGAGTCATTCCATTAAAAGTGTATGTAAGAAACGGAGGAAAATACGAAACTGTTATGTCCAAGGAATGGCCACATGCCAAAGGGCTAAGAGGACTCGTCTACCTGACTGAAGCTTCAACCGGGTTTGAAGTGTCACGCATAGCCGATTTTCCCCAATCCATCGAACAATCGATCGGTTACGACTGCCCTCCACTCATACCTCGCCCCGAAGATAACGATTCATCGAATCGCTAATCCCTGCACGCTTCCCCATGTCTCCGTTAATCTTACTTCTAATCGGGATCGGAGTGGTACTCGGCGGGATTCTTTGGTTGAGGTTGCATGCCTTTCTCGCCCTTACCTTGGCAGCCTTTGTCGTGGGTTTTCTGACGCCTCGCGAAAATCTCCTGCACCATTGGGAAGTTGGGAAAAAGGAGTCGAGCGAAGTAGCCGGAAAACTGGCGGATCAATCCGTTGGAAAAAGAATAGCCGAGGGTTTTGGACGCACCTGCGCCAAGGTGGGGCTCATCATCGCCATG
>CALBIN010000356.1 GCA_937893275.1 uncultured Opitutia bacterium
TTTGCGGCGGCGGCTCCAGTTATGTAATCGTTGCCTCTCCTATAGATCGTGCGTGGGATCCGGGCATCTTTGACTAAAAGTTCGTTTGGATCTTCCTGATGCCATTCGAGAGACTTTTTGGTGCCGTATACTCTAATGTTTAGGTCGTTCTCGTCGCCGTTGGATACTTGTGACGCGTAAATTATACCCTTGGCGCCACCTTTGAAGCGGACGAGGACGTTTCCATCGTCGTCAAGGGTGCGACCAGGAATGTTCACGGACAGGTCGGCGCAGAGCTTGTCTATTTCCAAGCCGGTTACGTAGTGGACTAGGTTTTCGGCATGCGTACCGATATCTCCCATGCAATTGGAAATGCCCGCTACTTTTGGGTCGGCTCTCCAGTTGGCGATCGCCTTGTCCTCACCCGTCAGCGCAGTGATCGCATATCCTTGTGGATATTCGCATACAATTTTTATGATTTCGCCCAGTTCCCCCTTCTTGACCATTTCACGGGCCAACTTAACCATTGGGTAGCCAGTATAGTTGTGAGTGAGCGCGAAGACCTTTTTCGATTTTGTTATGATTTTGCGAAGCTCGCGGGCTTGCTCGAGGTCGTAGGTTACGGGCTTGTCACATATCACGTTGAAGCCTGCCTCGAGGAAGGTTTTGGCTACTTCGAAGTGCAAATAGTTTTGAACCACGATGGTCACGAAGTCGATTCGCTCGTTTTCGGGTAGGGGCGGCTTCCTTTTCGGCCATCTCTTGATAGCTTGCGTAAGTTCGCTTTGGATCGACGTAGAAGTCCTTGCCGGAGAGCTTGGACTTTTTGGGATCCGAGGAGAACGCCCCTGCAACAAGTTCGAATTGTCCGTCCAGGTTTGCGGCTGCTCGGTGAACACCTCCAATGAAGGCTCCGCGACCTCCACCGACCATTCCCATGCGTAGTTTATGTTTCATATCATTATTTTTTCGGCAGACTAATTATATGGCTTGATCGGACATCGTTACTGGTTGTCCTTGTCGAATGCTGAGTCGAATGCCATTTCATTGGGTTTGAAAGCAAGCTCCCTCACGAAATCGCATGATTCCTCGGCCCCATGAAAGCGATCCATTCTGCTGTCTTCCCATTCGACCGAAAGCGGGCCCTTATAGCCGACGTCGTTGAGGGCTACGATAATCTCTTCGAAGTCGATGTCGCCTCGACCGACTGACCGAAAGTCCCAAAAGCGCCGAGGGTCGGCGAACGTTGTGTGGCCTCCGAATACTCCAACGGAACCATCTCCATGACCCCACCAAGCATCCTTCATGTGGACATGATAGATCCGGTCAGCGAAGTCTCGAATAAATTTCACATAGTCTACTCCTTGATACCCTAGGTGGGAAGGATCGTAGTTGAAGCCGAAACGCTTGTGGTTCTTAAGGGCCTTTACCGCTCGTTCGGCACTGGCGATGTCAAAGGCTATTTCAGTTGGGTGGACTTCCAAGCCAAAGTTTACGTTATGCTTTTCGAACTCCTCCATGATGGGCCCGAAGCGTTTGGCGAAATCTTCAAAGCCTTTTTCCCAATAAGCTTGGTCGGTTGGCGGAAACGCATAGATTGAGTGCCATATGCTCGACCCCGTAAAGCCGTTCACCACCGCGGGGAAATCATCCTTTTTGCCGCG
>CALBIN010000357.1 GCA_937893275.1 uncultured Opitutia bacterium
CGCCCGCTTCCGACTTAAGTGACGAGGCTGTATCCTTAAGAGCTTTTGGAAAACGATTTCGAGCTACGTTCACATTCAATCCAAGACCGAAAATTAGCGTGCGAACGCGTTCGGGCTCAATGGATGCCTCCGTGAGTATGCCGCCGACTTTACGACCATCCACAACGAGATCGTTTGGCCACTTTACCATGAGATCGATTCCCGATAGCGAGCGGAGATGGTTACACAGTCGGATGCCCAACCACAGTGTCAGCAATCTCAGTCGCATGGCAGGCATCTCCGGCCGAAAAGCTACGGAAAGGTAAAGGTTCCCTGCAGCGGGACTGTGCCATTTCCGTCCCAATCTGCCACGACCTTTTTCCTGAGAACTGGAGATAATTGCAAAGGATCCTTTTCTGCCACCGGCGAGTTGGCGCTCAGCTTCGGAGTTTGTACTATCCAGAGAACCGAATACAGAAATGGGACAGACCACTCCTTTCTCCCGAAGCCAAGCTTCCAAAAGGTGCTGTTGGAAATGGTCGGGCTCGGCTTCCAGACGATAACCGCGGTTCCGGGCAGCTTCGATTTCGAGACCCTGAGAGCGCAATTTGTCGATACGGCCCCAAACCGCCACTCTAGTCATTTTCAATCGGTCGGCCAGCACGCTGCCTGATACGTAATCGGGTCTGGCGGCGAGTAAGGTTCGTAACAGGTAGCAACTGGGGTCTTCAAGTTCGGAACGTTTGCCTTTCGGTTTTGGGGAAACTGTCCGCCTGCGACCTTTGGGATATTTTGTCATGATTTAACAGTTTGTCCAATCGAGACCCAAGTCCGTCCACGAACTGTTGTGGACTGGTGCCCCTGTGGAGAGGAAGTGAGGACTCGCATCTGCATATTGTCTAGCTGATTCCAACGTGATGCCTCCACTCGCCTCGATGACAGCTCTACCTTGGATCTCTTCGACTGCTTCGGCTACCTCCTCGACCGAGAAGTTGTCCAGTAGTATGGCGTCGACTCCTGCCGAGAGAACGGATGCAATCTGTTCTCTGCAATCCACTTCGACTTCAACCAGCAGGCTTGGTTCCGTTCCTTTTAATCTGGCCACGCTTTCGGCTAATTTCTTGCCTTTAGTCGCTCGGTTTGCTGCAAGGTGGTTGTCTTTCACCAGTATGCGGTCGTTTAAGCCATAACGATGATTAAAAAAACCTCCGGTCGCGGTTGCGTATTTTTCCAACGCTCTGTATCCAGGAGTGGTCTTGCGCGTATCTAGAAGGCCTGTTTTAGTCTCTGACAATGCTTTGACGAAGGCTTTTGATGCGGTGGCAATCCCGCTCAGCCTTTGTATGAAATTCAGCAAAGTACGTTCTGCGGCCAACAAGCCGACGGCGGCACCGCTGATGAAGGCCAACGTCTCCCCGACTCCAACTTCGTCTCCATCACTCTTTGAGTTTTCAACCTTAGCATTCTCGACTTCAAATTCCTCCAGTATCAAGGACAGCATTGGTAGTCCGCAAGCAACTAGAGGTTCTCGAGCTACGATAGCCGCCGTTCCTAAGCCGGAAACTCCCATTGAAATAGTGGTTTGGTCGCCTGTCTGCGCCGTCTCGTGTATTAACCCTTTCCCGTACAAATCTTCTTCGACGGCAAGGCGAACAAGTTTGCGAATCGCATCCTTGTCGAGGTCATCCCACGAGAGGCGTTGGCGAAAATGAGAAAGGGCGTCCGGTTCCTTCACTTTAAGAAGGCCGAAGCTTCGGCAAATTCTTTAATAAGCTGAATCGTCGGTGGGGTGTCTGTTATAACCTGCCCTGGGTTTGGTCCCACTCCCAAGTACCTTACTTGAGGCAAGCTCCTTCCTTCGAAACCACTGGGGTAAGCTGCTTCAATTACTGAAGAAACCATTCGAGCCACATAGCGTTGAGCGTTTATTGGGAAGTCGTGGAAGGATTTTGCTACTGAAAGGTCTTCAGTCCAACCCGGGAGGTCTTCGTAAACCGGTTCTAGAGCCCTTCTCAATGCTTCGTCTCGAGGTACGCTTGTTATGATTCCACCATCCGGTTCTCGGTAGGCTACACATAGTTTGAGGTCTCCTTCCCATCCTTCGTCATGGGTAAGGACGTCGATCTTGTTGATAACGAAATCGTCGAAACCACAGTGGCGCAGGGCGTCTCCCTTTTCGACCGCGTCAAACCATCCGACCATTCGTTGGCGTCCTGTGGAAGTGCCGAATTCCAGTTTGGAGAGTTTTGACCCTAGAGGATGAGATTCCGCGTCGATTTGGGTTAGGAAATGGTGTGTCCCGACCTTCGTGTCGTAGGCTTTGCAGCAACCAAGCACATGGACGGAGCAGGGAGGGATGCCTGCGGATAAGAAGAGTTCGGGTGTAGTCGTGTGCGAAGCCGTTACGTTTGGCGAAAACCCGTGTCGTTTGTCCAACCAATAGGATTGGCCGAACTCGGCTACCACGTGATTGCCGGCTTCCAAGGCGGATAGAGTCGCCTCGCGTACGTCGCCGATGCACGGGGCCAATTCTTGACCTGCATCCCAGTAACACTCCGTGAGGTTGTGGAGATTCAAGCTGAAGGGTTCGTCACCCTTGAAAATTGAAAAGTCGAACTCGACGGAGTTGAAAATATCTTCGGAAATAGCTGGGGCATTCGCTTGCGTTTCGGCCTCTGTGAGCCGATCGAAAAAACTATTCCATGTTTCTTTCGAAACCCGACAAACGTGTCTAATCGTTCTTAGCGCTCGATCCACCCTTTGTCCTAGGGCTTTGGCAAAGGCGTCTTTATCGCCTGAAAGAAAACTGCTGTAGTGAATTTGCCACTGGCTGGTTTCGTCAGAGTATGCGGGGCTTATACCTCGCCCAGTCGATCCACGGTTTTCTTCACCTAGGATATTTACTCTGTAGTCTTCCCATCCTAGGTCGAGAAGACGATGAGAGAGGTCGCTTAGCTGTGTTCTTTCATCAATCAGGAGGCGATCAAGAACGCTTATTCCACGGGCCTCTAATGGACGGGTTTCCCAAAGAAATTTTCGCGGATCGGCCACCACGCCGCATCCGACCAGGAGTTTGGGCAAGTCCGGTTCACCCACTCCGGAGGGAAGCAGGTTTAGTTTCAGTCCCGCTGCGGTATGACCTGAGTTGGCGCCACCGTTTACTTTGATTACGGCCGCGGCGGATTGACCTGTACGCCGCATTATTTCATCAAGTGTTTCATGAACGACGCGGCCTTTGCCTTCGTCTCCCATGCTGATGCCGATGTCAACGATGAGTTTGGAATTGAATTCTTCTGCTGCCATTTGAAAACTACCGATACTGGATCAACAAATTAATATAGTTCAGCTACGGCCCAAGTCGCCTCGCTTTACCTCGACTATATCGTGGGTGGAGGCTTCTCTTTGGCCTGCCGGGCTTACTCGTAGAAAGCGTGCTTTCTCTCTAACTGCTTTAAGGTCGGATGCTCCAAGGTAACCGAGCCCTGACCGAATTCCTCCGACAAGCGTATCCAAGGTTTCCTGAACCGACCCGGCTACTTCCTTGAGGGCTTCAACTCCCTCCGCCGTGGTCTTGTAGGCAAGATCTTCTTTGGCGTGACCATAGCGGGCGGCTGATCCCTCTCGCATTGCCTCCAAGCTACCCATTCCGCGATATTGCTTGTATAGTTTTCCCTCGATCTCGATTATTCGTCCAGGAGCTTCTTGGCAGCCTGCAAGCATGCCTCCGCAGATCACTGCGTCGGCAAGAGTTAGTGCCTTAACTATGTCGCCTGATTTTGTGATGCCGCCATCGGCTATTATTCTGACTCCTGTTTTCTTTGCCGCTTGAGAAGTGACGTAAAGGGCAGTCATTTGGGGGATTCCTACTCCTGCAACGATCCGTGTCGTACAAATTGAACCTGGTCCTTGCCCCACTTTTATGGCGTTGGCTCCGGCTTCTGCAAGAAATTCCACGCCTTCACCTGAAGTGACGTTTCCTGCGAGAATGTTGATTTCAGGAAATTCTTCTCTTATGGTTTGTACTGCGTCCCCAACACCCTTGGTATGACCATGAGCTGTGGATACTGCTACAACGTCGAGACCTTCATCACGCATCGCTCCCACGTGCTCTAATAGCGATTCCCTATCTAGATCACCATCAGGTGTTCGGTTCGCGGACACCGCTGCTCCACAGATCAAGCGAAAGTTATCATCTCGAGCCGGTTTTAAATGGTCACGAGTTTCTTCCATTATTCGCTCGATGTCGCTCAAGGTGTAAAGTCCGCAAAGGCAATCCTTCTCATCCACCACGAGGAGCTTGTGAATGCCCATGTGGTCGCTAAAGAACTTGTCCGCCGTCGCGATGGGGTCGGTACCTACATCTTGTTCCCTGATGGTATATACTTCATCGCGGGCTAGCATGCCATCGGTAACTTGATGGTTCTTGTATCGTTCCTTGACCACTCGTCCCGGGAGTAATCCCAATAACTTTCCAGACTCATCTACGATGGGGAAGGTGTGAAACTGAAAATTCTTATCCTTGATGAGCTCCAATACGTCACCAACCTGTTTGTCGGCAGATATCGTGATGGGGTCTCGGATCAAACCGTGGACATGGTATTTTACCC
>CALBIN010000358.1 GCA_937893275.1 uncultured Opitutia bacterium
CCCATGAAACCTCCTTCCTTTACGAATTTGAGGCTACATGAAGAATTCCATGGACCTTGGCTCTCTATGTAGAACAAGGCGCCGTGCTCATTGGGACCGATTCCTCCGGGGCTACGAAGACCACTGGCAATTGGTATGGTCTTGCCTTTGGGAGTAATCTTCAAGGCCCATCCCCTGAAAAGGGCCCGTGAATGGTACGATGATGACAACCCTAGGGCAACGTAGAGATTGCCTTGGGGGTCGAACTTCGAGCCAAAGGCATATTCATGGTAGTTGGCGTAGCCCCAGGCATCGGAAATTACCTCGAATAGGTCTGCCTTGCCGTCGGTGTTGCGATCGGTTACCCGGGTCATCTCACAGCTTTGGCTCACATAGAAGGCATCGTCCTTGTAGGCCAAACCAAAAATCTCGTCGAGGCCGGAGGCGAAAAGCTCGTATTTCGGGTTGGGCTTTTCCTCGTCCACGCCGGAAAGTAAATAAATGTCGCCTCGCCGGGTACCGATTGCGATCCGTTTGTCAGGAAGAGTTACGAAGGCGCCGGCTTCTACCACCAAGTCCTTTGGGATTGGAAGGTTGACCAATTTGTAATACTCGCGTTCCCGACTGGCTGTGCCCCACATATCGCCAACTTCTTCCGCCCAGGATGAAACATTCAGTGCTCCGGCAACAAACAAGCCCGCAAGCACAGTAAGTATAGGGTTAGCGCAAAAGGTCATAGTCCAACCTCAATTGGGATTTACCCTTGGGCAAATCAAGGTTTAAAAGAAGCTCGAAGGCACTTTCGTCAGAGCCAAGGGGTCTCAAGGCATTGGGCGTTGCTCCGTTGGCATGAAGATTGAGCCGCAGGTCAGGTGTCTTGTAGCTGGTTTCAGAAACCTTCTCGATTTTTCCAACCAATGCTCGGAAGTGGATGGTTTGCGGTTCATCTGCCTCCATCTCCAAGACACGCTTAAGAAGTGTCTTGCCTTCCTTTGCCACGGAGAGAGACATGTCTTCGATCAAGACCTCGCCGATACGATAGGAGAAAGTGGGAACAAAATCGTCGTCGAGGGAATATCCTAGGAATTGGTAGCCAAGATTCTTCGGATAGAGAGGATCGGGATTTACTGGGTTCTCTTTGTTCATCACGGGAAGCAAGGGCCACGGAGTCTCGGAGTCGGGCAAGGCATGAAAGGAAAGGTCTTGGGCCAAGGAAATCGCCCGTGACTTTGGATTGAAGCTCCCAGCCCCCTGTCCACCCCAACCTACGCTAACGAAATCCCCCATCCAGAGACTCGAAAGCGTACCCGTTTCCGCATTAAAGGCGTAGTTAAGTCCGCCGGGGAAACCCACGGCAATGCCTCGATAGCCTGCGATGCGGCTTCGTCCTCTGTAGGTCCTCACAACTTTTCCTACCTCCAAAAAAGATCCGGGAGAATGAATCCCCGATGGAGTGGGAGCTCCTTGTCCATATGAAAGATAATGCCATATGGCCTGAATCTGAGCATCGGTCTTTCCTTCCAAAATATCTTTGCGAGCACCTTGGCCTCCCGCCCAGTAGTTCGGCATCACGATTCCCGGTCGGAAATTAGCCGGGTTGAGCATAAACCGATAGAACCAACTCGGTTGCAACCGTTCGTAGGAAGTTAACAAATCAATACCTTTGAATCCAGGCGACTCCTTGCCGTTGAAATTGTGACAGGTTACGCAATTCAGCCCTTTGTCACCAACTAACTGGTGGCCTGCCGACCGAATTTTTCCGCGCTCTTGTCGCTTCGGTTCGACGAATGCAATGGATTCCACCTTGTCCGCTTTGGCTAACATGTCGGGGAGGTGTATTAGGTTATCCTCTTTAAATTTAGGCATCCTCGTATGCATGTAGGGCCTAGCGGATTCTCCATCGAACATCACTTTGCGTATCCATTGAGGTTTCAACTTGGCTCCTGCTAAGGTCAGTGGCGGAGGAATTCTTGCCTCATTTCCCAAACCTTCTGCAGATGTATGAAGGTAGGGCAGGAATGTTTTCGAGGGTCCTCCGTAGTCATCTCTCGAATGGCATGCGATGCAGTTGAACGCCGTTAAGCTTACGGCGATTTCTTCTTCCACGGAAGGTTTGCGCCTAGGCTCGGAAAGCACTTTTGTTATGGCTTTTCGCTGACTGTCAGAAAGGTCGTAGTCTGGAGCCTTCTTCGGCCTTTTTGCCAAGCATCCTCTTTCTGCTTTTGTTGTTGAGATCGGAGAAGACATCTTGCTTGCGGGTTCGCCTGCGAGAGCGTGGCAAGCTACACAATTGAATTCTCGAAAGTATTTTTGCCCTTTGATCGCCAGTTCTTTGCTTATCTTCAAAGGTTTGATCGAGGACACTTTTTCACCTACTAGATAAGCGGCCAAATCACTGGACTCGTCCTTCGATAGCTTCATGTCGGGCATCCTGCCCGAAGGATTGGCTAGATGGGGATCGAATAGAAACTCGGACAAAGAGGAGGGGCTGTACTTTTCTTTTACATGTGCTAGCGATTTCAAGCTCTGACCTTCGATTTCCTTTTCTTGTTCATTCCGAGGGGAATGGCAGGCAATGCAACCGATGTCGTGGAATAACTTTCGTCCGGCAGAAAAGTCACCTTGGTTCACACCGACTTCCGAAAAAACTCGTGATGACCTAGCCGTAAGAAAATGAGCGATGGCCTCGGCGACGTCTTTTCTTTTCTCAGGCGAATGCCCAACAAGCATGTCAGGCATCATTCCTCCGGGCTGAACTTTTAACGGGTTCGCAATGAAGCGTTGCAAATATTCGGGGTTTATTCTCGAGCCGACCTCACTTAGATCAGGAGAATCCTTCATTTTTAGAGCTCTTGGCAGTTTGTCTTCATGGCAAGCTACGCACCGTAGTTCACCAATCAGCAGTTCGCCCACCTGTCTTTCTCCCAAGGGGTGTTTGCCATGGAGACCCACCAAAACGGGAGAACCCCATGAGGCTTCCGGGGCAAACGCCACGATGGTGGCAAGGCAAACGGTGACCGACTTCAGTCGCATCCATTTCCTTCTAGTCATCCTGGGCAATCACGCAACAGAAAGCAAAGAGTTCTATCCAATTTAGCTTTTGATATGAATATTCCCTGCTAATTGTCCGCTGTGAATTTTCGCTGAGGATTGTCTGCCTTGAGGCTCATGATCGCTAGCAACATTGGAATGACGACACTTAACAACAGAATTATTCGATAGCTTCCCGTCGCATGATGGCACCAACCGAAAAGCAAAGGACCTATGCCGCTCCCGATCACCATGCTCGCCATATTTACTCCACCAATCGCACCTAGGTTTTTTCGTCCATAGAAGCGGGGAAAAACAATGCCGCTTAGACTTACGAAACCACCACCCGCGATTCCTGTTCCTATTACGTAGGCTGGAATCCCACCTGGTTGGTTTAGGAAAAGCATTCCCATTGCGGCGGAAAGACAACCTAAGTTCATTACCAAGAGAAGTCTTTTTAGTCTTAACCTTGTACTAATTATTCCGAAGGTGAGATTTGTCGTAACGCTTACAAATGCTATTGGAATGAAGAGCGAAAGGATGTCCGGTCTCTTGAAGCTAAGCTCCTCACCTAACGAAATAATGTGAAAAGTAAAGGCGGTGGCATAGAGTCCAAAAAACGCCAAGGAAAGGTTGAATGCCCAGAACGAATAATCGCGTAATGCCTCATCGCGAGTAAAATCGTGATGGATGTGCATGTCAGGGTTTTTTAGAGCCTTGTCGCTCTTCTTGCCTCCGTCCATGAGTAGACTGTCTTCCTCTGGAGTATCCCGGAAAAGTAACCAAGCCAATGGGCCCATTACCGCTATAGTTGCGGTGCCCATTACGAACCAAGCTCCGTCGTAATGGTATCTTTCGATTAGCCAATCGAGTGCTCTCGGAGCGATTGAGTAACTGAATGAAACCAGCACTCCGCTTAGAGCCAGTGCTAGACCCCGCTTATGATCGAACCATTTTCCGATTGCATTGCGGCATGTCATGGACAGCACGCCTTGAGCAGCGGCTCGAATCAGAAAAAAACCTACTCCGATAACAAGAAAAGCGGCAATCCCCGCAGGTAAGACTTGGGCAAGAGAACTGCTCAGTTGGACGCTGTTTGCCAGAAAGAGTAGAACGACTCCCGTGGTCACAATTGAAGCCACTGCCATTTTTCGTTCCCCCCAGCGGTCGAGTACTCGACCCAGCCATGGTAGAGAGAAACCGCTAGCCACGGTGCCCAAGCAGTAGGCAAGGCTAAGTTCGATACGGCTCAGTCCGAGTTCCTTGATCAAGATATCCGTGAATACACTGAACCCCATCGTTTGTCCTGGGATACTGAAAATCGATCCTAATGTGGCTGCAAACACGACCACCCAGCCATAAAAAAATGGGCAGTTGCTAGGGGCAAAAGGTGTTCGAACTCCCCAAATTCCTTTGGCGGACGAGCGGGGGCGATGGCTTGACGAATCAGCGGGCAAGATCAAACACAAGGCCGAGAGGCATCCTTTTCAAATGTTAGAAAAGCATTTTCTCTAAGGTCAATTAATGCACGACCAACTCGACATCATAAAACTTCGAGGCGTTTTTCCAGTAGAGCTTTTCTAGCGTCGTGCGCCCCATGGGTTTGAAGAACTCGTTGATGATGCTTAGTTGCTCCTCGTATTTACCGCCCCGATCCGTTACCGGCCAATTGCTTCCGTAGATGATGCGATCTTCTCCGAAGGCATCGTAGACGACTTTGAATATTGGTGCATAATACGAGAGCTCTTTTGGTGCAGGGCTTTGACCGCTACGTTGGAAAATGCCACTTACTTTGCAATACACATTAGGATGGGCTGCCGCTTTCTTTACCGCAGCGGACCAGTTCGCATCCGCTGGATCGCCAGTAATGGTTAAACCAGTCAAGTGATTGATGAGAATCTTCAGAGTCGGTGCCCGGTTCGCGATCATGGAAACATCCGCCAAGTCGAAATCGGACATCAGGACGTCCAGCGTCAGACCTTTCTCAGCAAGTAGTTGCAGGTCACGCCAAACAGCATCCGTGAAGAAATCATCACCACCCGGACGTTGGCGCATACGTAACCCGACAAAGCGCTTGTCCTTGGCGAAGCGATCCAACAACCCGGCGAATTCATCAGTCCCGATCGGAAGGTTGCCGACCAAGCCTAGATAACGTTTCGGATTGTGCTGCACCAAGTCGAGCGCCCACTGATTGTCCTCCACCCGGTCACTCGCCTCGACGATCACCGTTGCGGTCACGTCATTGGCTTCGGAAATCGCATCAAAGTGCTGCGACAAGACTGGACGATAAAGCACCTTGTCCGAGGTCGGTGGCCAGGGCACACCCTCCGAACGATTGGTGTCATAGAGATGAATATGTGTGTCGATGACCGGGATGGGGTCAGTCTCGCCGGCTGGCTTTTCCACGCCGCAACCAAACAGCAACATAGCCGTCGAACAGAAGAGGGTCAGGCGAACCCGAATGTTTGAGGACATATTAATCATAGATTTTTAAGACTGGTTTTCATTTCACAAAAAAGAGGAGAGTTCAAGTCAAGCATTTGGGCGATGGGTTGCTCGACTCGGAGTGCATCG
>CALBIN010000359.1 GCA_937893275.1 uncultured Opitutia bacterium
CTCCGAGGTGCCGTTGGCTTCCGTACTTGGCTGAGAAGGTTGCTGGGCGGGAGGAGGTGGAGGGGGAGCGCTTGGAGGAGTGGACGGAGGCTTTATATTTGGCGGAGGTCCCGGAGGTGGAGGGGGCGTAGAGGCAGCGGAGTCACCCTTGTCGCCATCTTTGCCTTTGTCACCTTTGTCACCTTTATTCTTTTCTTCCGAAGGGGGCGGAGCAACGGTTGCATTGGTTTCGTTCAAGGGAGTTCCCGGTTTCACTACAGGAGCAGGCTTTTCGGGAAGAGGGGACGGCACTGTCTCCAACTCGGGTGGGTCGAGCAATGATTCGTTCAATCGGGCAAATGCATAGATGTAGCGACTGTCACCCGTTGAATTTTCGTCGTCTTCGGGACCACGATAGGTATCACCAAATCGCAAGACGTACTCGACTGCATCCTTCATTCCTACACGGATTTCACCTTTTTCCGAAACGACTTTGAGCATGGGCTTCCCATTCGGGTAAGTCTTGGGTTTGCCAGCGGTGTCGAGTTCGTTGGCTGCGTAAAACCCTTTTTGCTGAAGTGATGAAGCCGTGGCTTGCAGAGCTTGGGCATTATTTACGTCTACAAACTCACTACCTTTGCTGAGGCTACTTGCAAGAATGGCCGGTTTGCTCTCCACATCGATGATTTCAAGATCGTCCAGAGCGTCTTTCAGGGCGTCGAGTTTGTCTTTGTCCAGTTCTTCGCCCTCAGCAAGAATAGATCCCGAGAGTTTCCATTCTGAACTATTGTAGTCAAGAATTTGAGGAGTTACGGGAATGATACGGCCCTTGGCTACTTCGTAATTGTCTAGGGTAATCCGTTGGATGTCCCACTTGTCCAAGTCGAGAAAATCCTTTTCCACCCAGTCGACGAATTTTGTGGAGACGTTGTTTACGTTTTCCAGTTCCGCCATGTAAACTGTATTTTCTCCGGGTTTACGGACATAGCGAAGTCCGGAAACGTCTTTGACTTCATTGCCGATTATCAGCTCAGCCAGACTTGAGCCTGATGTGTTTTTAAGGGCCATGTACTTGCCTATTCCAGAATCTTGTGGGTTGGCGCTATTGGGGTCCAGTACGCCGAATTTTGCGTGCTCTCCGCTTCCCTCGCCTGCCACGTCGTGAATTCTAATGTCCAACAGTACGGTGGAGACCCCCTGTAGTTGATTATCCGCGTCGGCAGGATAGTCAGCCTTCCCCGTTCGCTTGATGAACCATCCCTTGTCGGTTTGGGCGACCTCGATGGACTTCGATTCTTGGAGTTCTTGGTCAACTTCGGTTATGTTAATCGCGGTTGCCGCGGTTCCGTCGAATTGATCGAAGAGAGCTTGGCCCATCTTGTTGCTTGAGGCCGTTGCTTCGCGGCCCGGCGGCATGGATGTCCAAGCAAGGGCGATTGCGACTCCTGCTGCACCAAGGAAAGCTAATGTTTTAGTGTTGTCGTTCATGGTTGAAGTAAAAGTTTGCGGTTTGTGCGAAATAGGGTTCCTGCGTTACTTGCGAACGCGATTAGAGTGAGCTCCTTGAATCTCAGCTCGTCGTTTTCTCACAAAAACGGCGAAGGCGATTAAGAGCAAGGGGATCGGTGGAAGGACGACAGAGTATAGTTTGATTGTGTTCTGCTTGTTCTTGATGTCGCGATCTCGTTTTCTTTGGGCACTTTTTATTTTTTTGTCGGTCTCTTTTTTCAGTTCGCGTTCCTTTCTGCCTAAGTTTTTTCGTAGCTTGGCGGCCTCAGTTTGCAGTACTTGCATGAACTGTCCTTGCGTCATGGCACCTTGACGCGTTTGGACCTCTGCGAGAGCTTGGTTCAATTTCTTGTTCTCCTCATCCAAGAGGTTCTTCATCGACTCATTGGCTTCTTCAGTCGCATTCGATTCCTCTTCGCGCGCTTCTTCTATGCTTTTCTCGAATTCCACCAAAGTGCGGTGAAGGCGACGACGATTTCGGATGTCGAGAAATTTTGTTTCTCCAGCCAGCTTGTCCACGATATTGAGGGCGAAGGTAACGTTGTCGACGTCGAGCGGGAAGTTGGATTCCGGTCCCCGACTGCGGATATTGTAGAAGGGGTCGGCTAGAACGTCGGCATCCGCCACTAAAGAAAGATTGAGCTCATTAGTGGAGTTTCCATCCTGAACTTGTCCGGTGATGAAGGCGCCGATTACTTGGGGAGCTCCATTCCCCTGATAAAGGGTTCGAGCCGGATTGAATCCTCGGGGAGATCCGAAAACCCCACCGGTCCAAAAGTTGTCTAGGCTGGTGGCACCCGAGCCATCGCTCCCCCGAGTGCTAAGCATGGGTGTGAATTTCAACCCCTTGGCGCCCGAATCATAAAGCGAACCCGGGCAAGTGAAGAGAAGATATTGCAGCTCCGATGTCACTTCAGTATCGCCGAAGGAATTTTCCGTTCCCCCGACGTAGATGAACTCACTGGGGAACCGTTCTTCATCTCGTTTAATCTTGAGAAACGGGTTGTAGGAATCCCTAACCACTCGCTTTTCCAATCCTTTGAGCCGTTCCTCTACGGGAGAAATTAGCCTCTGTTCGACTCCTTGGCGAACGGG
>CALBIN010000360.1 GCA_937893275.1 uncultured Opitutia bacterium
CATTCTCAATGGCGGCGGCGAGGGCGCCTTGCAGGGCATCGCTTTCCCAGTCGGGTGATGTGGAGGAAGTGCCTACCGGCAAGGTGCGGTTAATGAACTCGGCAAGGGAGCGAAAAGGTCCGCGTCGCTTGACTTGAATCACAATTTCCGAGGCAAGAGTCCGTATTTCGGATTGGCTGAGCGAGCGATACCCCAAGTAAGCCTCTTCGGAGGCGGAATTCACATTGTCTCCTTCCTTGATCGCGGAGCCGAGCGGTTCGTTGATCCTTAAGAAGGGTGACTCGTATTCGTCTCCGGGTTGGACGCCGTCTTTACCTTTGACCTTGGCTCCGAAGAATGAGCCGAGCAACGCCGACCATGCATGGACTGAGGTCGAGTTGACGTTGAAGGCTCCGTCCAGCAGAAGCATGGACGCCGCCAAGTCGTAGGACTTCAAGTCATCGTCGCTTCGATCGCGAATCGCCATGTAGGCTTGTGGCGCAGGAAGACCGGCTTCGACGAGTTCGCGAGCAGAACGCCATTGAATCCGGGGATCCCGGCGAAGCTTCAACCGCTCGTTGGGCAAGGTGAAATCAAGTTCCTCCATTTGTTGGGAAGTTACGCTCCGGGGTACAGTGGAGAGGAAATAACTGTCCCAAAGAGCCTCGTTCAGTAGGTAGGAATGATCATAGTGGTAACCCGCATCAAGGCGAGCCTCGGTAGCGGCCCATATGTTTTCACTGAGGTTTGTATAAGGAGCATGGAGAGGAATGCGGGGATCGGCGAGCGAGTTGCCGATGGCATAGCTGGGTTTGTAGCCGAGGCCACGCATGGCGTATTTTTCATAGAAAGAACTAATGTCAAATGTCAGGAATTCGCGAATTAGCCTGTGGGTCTTCGTGGAAAAATCGACGTGGGAGAATTGAGCGAGGGAGCGAAAATGCTCGTGGTCATAGCCCTTGGGAATTTCGAACAAGGTGCCTTGGGTCACACCCGCTTGGTGGGAGTAGGCGATAAAGGGGCTGTCGTATGAAGCAGAACCCGAAACCGGCACCTCCCACTCGTCGCTGGAAATCCGCGCCTTTTTGGTGCGATAGTTGGGGATTGTCTGAAGAGAGCCCGTCAAGGGATGCTCCGCGCTTTCGGAAAATTCATATGGCGTAGGTGACAGGAGAGAGGCTCGTGGGTTATAGTTAGCTAGCCAGCGTATGCGTCCTCCTCTCGACGATTGGTCCTCTTCCGCGGCATATCGCATAACGAATCGACGACCGACGGATCCGGCCAATTCACTTGAACTGTAGCGACCACTGGACTTGCGGGAAAGCAGCGGGAATTGCTCGGGTTGTACGCCATCGTCCTTGAATTGACCCATCGACAGCAGAACCAATGGTTCATTGTAAGAGGAATCCGTATCTACGGCGCCCTTGAAGAGTGCGACGTAGGTCTCGTTCTGGTCGAGAAGGACTTCCCCGTGCGTGGGCTTTGCATCACCGTCAAAGGTCTTGTCCGTTGGTTTCCAAAAGGTGTGACCACCGTTCCAGCCCTCCGTCAGAACATTGCCCGGAGCTTGCCCGATGCTGTATTCCGCGTATTTCTCTTCGCCAGCGGGAGTGAAGACTAGTGCCTCGCCTGCCTTCAATCCGGAAGAATTGTCCAAAACGAAGCCAATTTTCTTGCTCATTAAGCCGGAATACTTCGTGGAAACTTTGACCGAGGCAGGATAACCGGATGCCGACTTTACCGTGCAGATTCCGACCACTACTCCTTGGCAGGTCCTTCCGCCATGTCTTTGAAATCCGCCATCCGCTTTAGTGTGTGTATCGCTACGGAACTCAAGTCTGGTTTGATCTGCAGTGGCCACTGCACTGAAACTTACGTAGTCCTGCGGAGAACCATAAGTGAAAAGCTCAGTATTGCCCTCGAAGGTGGCCATGTCGGTTCCATCCCAAGATACAATGCCCCTACGAACATAGGGTTTTGGTCGATCATCTTCGTTGATGCCATAAGGGAATCGCACCTCGTAGGTTTCACCTGGTACAGTCTCGAGGATGGTCCAAATCTTGCCGTATTGACAGGGACCAATAAGATCAATGGCAATTTCGTTTTCCAAATCGATGTAGGGCCAATGGGCATTAGGATAACCGGCTTCGGGATTTTTGCCTTTAATGTCCACTTTCGCTTTGCGTTGGTCCAGAATTTCGCCTTCTGGACCGCCACTTTTCCATGGTTGCCAACGATAGTAGTTTTTTTCGCAGATGTTTCTATCATTATAATAAATTCGATATTTGTCGCCGAAACCGTGTTGCTCACGATTCCAGACCGCCAGGGTGTACTTGGAGGGTGCGAGATCAACGTCGTGGGGGTTCCAAAGTACCACGGCAGGCAAAATGTGCGAGTGGATACGGAACTTGCCCGAAGACTCCCCCTCGTAGGTAGGATAAAGAAAGAACTGTGTACGAGATATTACGGGATGAACCCCTACTTTGTCTTCCATCTGAACTCGCGGAGACATGGTTTTGCCCGAGGCACGCAAGTTATAGTAGTCTCTTAATTGATCCCACAAAGGACCTCCTGGATCGATGGTTACATTCTCAGTACTATTTCCCTGACCACCTTGCACGGTGACTACGCGACGGTCACTTGGGCCACGCTTATAGTTGCAGTTGATCAAGCCCTGAACCGCCTGACCTTTATCGTTGTAAACAGTAGCGTTATAGCAGGTATAACTGGGATGGTACAAGGAGAGACGAATGTTGCCGTCACCCATCCGCTCTGCTTCAATGCGTACATCCCAATCAAAGTCCCCAGCATCTTCGAAGTCGATGCAGTAGTAATCCGCAGTTGATTCACGCAACGCAACACGGCGCGAGTTTTGAGGCGAAGTACTTCCCTGATTGAAGGGCAAACGCCCGACGCGACTGCCCATGTCAAGTTCATAGCCCTGCAACTCAGGAAAACCTACTTGAGGAATATACCCAGTGGGGGTAGAGGGTTCCTTCCCGCCGATCGCCCCGAAGATTTGTTCATCCCCCGTCAGCACGAGTTCGCCTTCGGAATCCTTCGCTTTGGGTTGCAAACCGGCCGTCAAATCTCGCCGCAAACCTCCACCTTGGACATTTGCCAACACACCATGGCCGTGAACGGTTACGTCATAAAATCGAGCATGGAGCGTCTCTTCGTTAACTGCCTTCGTTGCTTCAGAAACGGAAGACTCATTAAGTAATCTGGAGCGTATTTGGGTTGGAACCTTCGACTCGAAATCCTCAAACCCGGGGATGACCGAAACGCCAAACCCCGTCGAGCTTAGGGCGCCGTCAGTTCGAGGCATGCTTATCTTCGCCTTAAGACCTTCGTCTCCCACCCAGTATGCATATGAGCCTGAACTTTTTGAGCTGTCGCTTGCATCCCTTGAACTTGGCTTCGAATTGGTATTGGAAAGAAGTCCCAATCCGATTTTCGTTACCCGCACCTCGTCTTCTACGGAAGAACCCTCTCCTGTATCTCCCACCAACTCGACTCGCTCTTTTGAATCAAGAGGCAGAGACCCGGGATCAAAAGGATCGGCGTCTTCTTCCGAAACCAACCACACGGGCGGAATCTTCTTGTCGTTCGCATTCCAAACACCCGTCCAATGCCTGCGCCCTCCGAGTTTCGAACCCGAATCAATAGATTCTTTTTCAAGTATAGCTGCAGAGGCTGAAATTCTTTGATCAGGTCCAAGGTGTTTGTTCAGTTCTCCCAATGCTACGCTTAATCCATAACGAGCATGCGTTTTCGCCAATACTGATTTCTCGCGAAGTTGTGACTGTCGTAATTCCAAGGACACCAGAGACATCATGCTCAACACAAACAAGAACACTACCGACAGCAGGGCTAGGCATAGGATTAATGCAAACCCGCTACGCCCATCCTTTTCACGAAATGTGGGTGACAGGGTAATCTTTTCCTTCCTGAAAGACATGAAATTTATTAAAGTATCATGGTTATTACCATCCTCGCAAGTGGAGGAGTCAACCTCTTTCGGGGATAGGATAGGGTTCGTTCTTGGATTGATTGGTGAAGCATCCCGAAACAAATCATTTAAAGAAAACAAATGAATAATTCATGTTTGTCGGAGGCTGCCATTCACCATAAATACTCCCGGCCATCCATTTTCCTGACATTTTTTTCCAGCTGTCTTAAAGCCTCATAAGTCGCAGTAAACAACTGTGCTTAGGTTTTGCCCTCAAATACCACTCAAAAACATTGAGCAGTCGGTCGATTGCTCAAGACCTTGCTGGCACTTCCAAGTTTGGACACATGGAACGATGTGTGGCCTGAAATCCGTAACGAAAAGATTGCAGACACCCGCCATCTAATGTGTCACCAATTACACATGATGGCTGCCGGCAAAGTCTCGGTGCTAGCCTAGGTCTGCGGAAGTGATCCGCGCTAGGAGGGCAAAAATTAAGTGTTGGTCTCGAAACCCTTCCGTTGCTCGCGGGACAGCCAAGCGTTGGCATCTGAATCACCCACGATTTGCTCGGTTTTGGGATCCCAAGTAAGCTTTCGGCCTAAACGAATCGATATGTTTGCAAGGTGACACGTGGTCATGGCTCGGTGGTGACTGAAGACATCGGAAACTGGTTCACTGCGGTCCTTTACGCATTTGAAGAAGTTTTCCATATGATTGGTCGGGTTCTTTCCCTTGTAGACTTTCTTTATGGTATCCGATGCAAGTGGTTTCTCTTTTAAATCATTTACTGCATCACCTTTTAGTTTCCCACGGCTTACAAGCAACTTACCCTTAGAACCCTCGAAGAGGATTCCGTTGCCCTCGGGTGAACGGCTCACGATATTCATTTCAACATCATCAGGAAAACCACAACGAATGTGGAAATTGTGCGAAGTATTGTAATGGTTGTCCTTGGTAGGCATGCCATTCTTGAGCGGAACGGGATGATCACCTATGATAGGATCGATTGAGAGAGGACCTTGACCGTCGCCGTTTTGGTCCAATGCCCACTGGGCGATGTCGACGTGGTGAGCTCCCCAGTCAGTCATCTTGCCGCCCGAGTACTCATACCACCAGCGAAATTGATAATGGCAACGTTCCTTGATGTAGTCGACGAGCGGCGTTTGGCCTAGCCAAGTGTTCCAGTCGAGATTCGCCGGTGGCTCGGATTTTTTGAAAGGACCGCCTTGAGGTCCTCCGCCGATATTGCAAGTCACTTTCTTAATCTTGCCGATTCGACCTTCGCGAATAATTCCGATGGCTTGCAAAAACTTTTGGCCCATTTCGGAACGTTGCTGAGTGCCAACTTGAAAGACCCTTCCGGTTTCCTTGACGACCTTGCAAATTTGCTTTCCCTCATCGATGGTGAGGGTCAGTGGCTTTTCACAGTAAACGTCCTTGCCGGCCTGCATAGCATGTATGGCCACTCGGGTGTGCCAATGATCGGTGGTGCCAATTGTAACAAAGTCTATATCCTTACGATCGAGCAATTTTCTATACTCTTGATATCCCTTGGCCGTATCTTGTGCTCGAAAGCCTTTGATTACTCGCTCAATTCGCTGGGTATCCAGATCGCAAACGCCCACGACATCGGCGAATCGACGAGCGGCATTCGCAATACTAGTTCCTCGACCGCCTACTCCGATGGCTCCATAGCGAACCCGTTCGTTGGGTGAACCCTTTTCTGCAGAAAGTAAAAACGGCCCCGTAACGGTTGCGGCGGCACTCGCAGCGACGAGTTTGCCGGATTGTAAAATAAAACGACGTCTGGATTGGTAGGAATTCATAATAGTACTTCGATAGGGGATACGATT
>CALBIN010000361.1 GCA_937893275.1 uncultured Opitutia bacterium
GTGACGCTCCTTTTTTGATTGTGCGTCATCACGAAGGATACGTGACCACGAACGATGATCATCAAACGTGAAATAAAGTGAGTTCCGAGGATCGGCAGCCAGTTCCTCGCTCAGTTCCACCCATGCCGAATGTCGCCGTTGGGATTCCTCCATGGATCGGTAAGCGAGATCGGCCGTACCGAAGAAAGGCTCGGACGGCATGTCGATCCAAGTCAAATTCCCTTTTTTGTCAACGAACACGGCTTCCCCAGCTTCCAGTTCTTCAAAAGCCAGTTCGGCATCCCGATCCTTGCCCTCGAAAAGAACCTTGCCCACGTACACGTAGATTTCAGTGACCCCATCTTGTTCGACATTCAAGCCGAACTCAGTGCCGAGGTCGACTACTTTGCCTTTGGGGGTATCAATTGAAAAGCCCTGCGCAACTTTAGGAACGTTGGCTCGAAGTTTACCCAAAACTAAAGCCCCTTCGTTAGGTCCGGTCAGTTCAAATTCAACTGGACCTTCAAGAACCACGTTGGCTCCCTGAAGGAATTCAATCTGAGCTAAACCCGCGTTAAGCTTGAGTCGCCCGGCGCGAAGGGGTTCGTTAGGCAGGGGACGGTAGTCGGAATCCTCATCCCACTCGAGCCCGGCGGCACGAGTGAGAACACCCACCGTATCGGAGGTCAAGGCAAAGCTAGATGCAACCGAAACCTCGGGATTCTCAACAGAAGGCTTTTCTGCAATAAGGTTCGGACTGTTGCTGGACAAGTAGCTCTTGTATCCAAAGAAGCCCACGACCGCGATGCCTGCGGCAACAGCCAATGGTCGAAAAAAACGAACCAGTTTCCCGCTCTCGGGCTCAAAGGGGACTACGCCTTCATCATCCTCGTCCGAAAGCCGTTCCTCAGCATAGGAGCAAAGGCTGCTGGACATGTCCATAAAGCGGACGTAATGCCTGCGAGCGGCGTCACTCTCCGCTAACCATTCCTCCAACCGCTTGCGACGCTCGCCTGCAAGATTGTTTTCCACAAGAGCGTCTAGAAGCTCGTGCAGTTCAAGAATTTCTTGATCGGAAAGGCTCATCTAGCTTGTTCCAGCGAGAGTTCGAAAGTCACGCAATCAAAGAGCGCTTTGCGTATGCGAGTAAGAGCCTTGTATGCGCCTTGAATGGTGCGTCCACATGCTTGGGCCGCTTGGGGCACGTTATTACCGCTTTCATAGCGAATAAGGACCATGCGACGATCACGATCATTTAATTTGCCCAGACAACGCGACAATGCTTCGTGGCGCTCGTCCAATTCGTCCTCCAATTCGACACGGGTTTCCGAAATGACCTCCATGACTTCCTGATTGAAAAGCACCTTTGAGGTAGCGAACTTCTTCCGAGCTGCTCGAACTTTCCAAAAGGCGATTTGGCAAGCCCACGAATAAAAGTTCGTACCCGACTCAAACTGATCGAACTTCTCGCATATTGTGACACATGCCTCTTGCAGGATATCTTCAGCGTCACTGCGAGTGGGCACAAGGGTGTGAACATACGCAAAAATGCGTCGCTGATACTTCATCAGCAACTGAACTAATTCAGCAGAAACGTCACCACCGTGACTAGAAACGCCTGAGGAACTTTTATGAGGCTTGAGGGACATTGAATTGAATCAAAGTAAAACAGAATAGGGTAAACCCGGTGCGGGTCAAAGAATCATCTTGCTGAAATAGGAAAATAATCTTAAGGTGAAGCTTGATTCAAGCGGCTTCCTTAAGGTTTTCTGCGACAACCTCGGAAGGGATAACGTCACCCGCTTCGTGACGATCAAGACCCCGTCGAGAAATTTCACGAAGTGCCTTCTCCAAGGTCTTGGAAGCCAATTTGACGTTCTTCACTTTGCGACGTTGGATAATCTTACCATCCTTAGAGTATTGAGGAACAACGGTCGTTCTGTAATAAATGGTACCGGCAGGAGTTTGGGTCATGCGAGGAGCTATGGCATTACTGAGCTTGCGGCGACGCTTGGCTCGCTTGACACTATTGGGAGGATGATTCTCGGAACCTTCGCTAACGTCCTTGTTGAGCTCACCGTCTGACTCTTCAATGATACGCGCAATGGTCTCTTCAGAAAGATACTTGTTCCCCAAGTCATTACAGGCAAAGCCTTCATCGTAGAAGACTTCACCATGAGGGTCGTCCACAATCATCGTCTTGTGCACGCTGCCAAGCCCCCCCTTGAACTCCTTCCAAAACCATTGCACGGCTTTCTGTACGGCACGCTTGCGACAATTCGCATAAATCGACTTCTTTGCTACAAACTTTCGATCGGGCCCCAAACGAGCTTCCAAAAGATATTTCGTATCGTATATTAGGCTGAAGTAATTTTCGTACTCGATGTCGAGCGTTATGGTGTATTTTAAGAAGTCGTTGACCTTCATCATGATAGAAGTCTCCTTGAATGGCGTTGATAATTAGTTTTAAACTTACGGACAATAGCCAATAG
>CALBIN010000362.1 GCA_937893275.1 uncultured Opitutia bacterium
TGAGCAAGATACACATCAGTCGCATAGACGGCACCTCGGTGATTCATGAAGGTGGAGTCGGGCCGGTTGAGTTCGAGCGGTTCGCCGTGAACGTCACTCACCACGGCGCCGGCTTCCTCGTACAAGCAAGCCGTAGCGGCATAATCCCAGAGACTTCCCCCACCCTCCTGCGGTTTGGCAAACTTGAAATGACAACCCGGTGCTGCCTCCAATGCATGGCAGGCATTGATTACCGCCCCGCCGAACTGAGTGGCCACCAGTCCCTTCAAGCCAAGTGATTGGGTGTAGCCCTCCAGTTCCCGCAAAACAAACTCGCGCTCCGGACGATCCGTGAAACTCCGATCGTAAGTAAAGGTCAGTTCGCTGCCCGTTGAATCCAAAGTCCAAGGCTCGCCGTTTCGGCGAACGCCCTGCCCTTTCGTCGCTTGCCAAAGAACATCGTGGACAGGATCGTAAACCACACCGATCTGAGGCGAACCATCATGCGCCACCAAACCGATGGAAACTGAATAACCGGGTTCCCTTCGGATAAAGGGCAGGGTGCCGTCCATCGGATCAATACACCAGAAATAATCTTTTTCAAAGCGGCTACGGTCATCTTCGCTCTCCTCGGTGAGGACCGCGAGATCGTGCACATCACAGCAAGGCTGGAGAACCCGCAGGATGGCATCCTGGGCCTTGCTATCAACCTCGGTTACCACTTGGGAGGCATAAGTGTCACCACCTTCCTTGTGCAGAACTTCCACCTCCCTGTCCTGATAAGAACGAATGAGCTCGCCGGCCTCACGGGCGGCTTGAACCGCTTGCTTGGTCAATTCCTTCAGGTTCATCAAACCCTCTCCTCTTCCAAGGATTCGATCACCTCGCGGGTGATCCGTTCGCTATAGTCGCTGAGCTTCCAATGTCCCGGGCTCCAACCTTTCATGAAGCGGTGAAAATCCGCCCACGCCACCCTATACAGGGGTCGCCAGTCGGTCTCCAGTTCGTCCCGGCAAACTTGCCGGTCCGCTTCTTTTACAAAGGCATGTATTTCCTTGAAGTAAAAGTTCAAGACCTCGCTCTCCCGCCTCTCGGCTTCCTCATCCCTGAAGCAACTTCCGACGAAGTAAGCTAAATCCTTCATTCCGCAACCGCCTCCAACGTATTGAAAGTCAACCGCCGCCACTTGCGACCCGTCGGAACTGAAACAAAAGTTGGCCAACTTGGCATCTCCATGAACCAAGGTTTGAAAGGCCGATGCCTTGAGTCTTGCATCGATCGCCGAAGCCGCCTTCTTCAAGGGCAGGTCATCCAATTTTTCAAGTTCGTCGGGCCTCGTCTCAAGGTGCCAATAGGTTCCGCTCTCCCAAAGTCCTTCGCTTGCCACCCCCAAATGCTCAGCATGAAAAGCGGCCAACCATCGGACGCAAGACTGCCATTCGATCCGGTTGACTGAACTTCTTCTACCGGCAAACCCGGACGCATCGAGGTTCTCCAATACTAGTAAGATTTCATCCCCTTCACTCTTCAAACCGATGCATTTCGGTATTCGCGCAAGGATTGGGGATGGTCTATTTCTTTGCCGATCGTACCATTGGGCTTCGACTTGATACGACTTAAGCTTCCTTTCATGAGACAAATCAGTATTCCACCCTCTTGGATGCTTTCCATTTCCAGGCTGCACATGCTTGACGATAACGCTAGGCACTTTCGTTCCCTCCAAGCCTATGCGGTCAATGCTCCCGTACCCACTCCAAAGGGTTTGCACCAGACCGAGGTGCCTTACCGTTTCCGCTTGGGTCAATCCCCGAATATATTGATTTATTTCCTCCTGCTCCATCAAAAAACAAAGCTAGGTACCTAAGGCGATGAACGCCAGCTGTTTTCAACAAAACAGGAACTTCCAATCGGCTCCGACAGGAGTTTTGCTTACTCTCAGAACCAACGATCGGAAGTCTTGTTTTCAGTCACCTGCCTGAATGTCCTTTGATGCCTGACCAAGTCATCCTGAGCTTTTGTTAAGCCAGCCTGGATTTTCTTGTTCTTAGGATCGTCCTCAAGCTTGCGATTGAAGTCCGCAATATCCTCGCGGTGCTTCACGATCCATTTGTCCAATTCTTCCAGACGGGTTTCGTACACTTCCTCCATGGTCCAGGCTCCGACCTTTTTCAGGTAGGAATCCAATTTGCGTACCATAGATGCTTTTTTCTCCGGCATGCTCTGGGATAGGTCCTTGGTTTCCCCCATGTCCTTGGCAACGTCGAAGAGCTTGATTTCGCCCGTGTTCAAGTGACGCATCAATTTGTAATCCCCGTCTCGATAAGAAGTGATCGGAATCGTATAGTAGGCAGGAAAATGAAAGACCAGACCGGTGTCCCGCTTGGGAAGTTTTCCGTCATTTCCCTTCTTCAGGACAGAACGTAGGTTCACGCCATCAAGATGCTTGGGAAGCGGAGCCTTACTACCCGCCAATTTGTGCATTGTGGGAAGGTAATCCCATTGAGCAACCGGAACGTCACACTGGGAATTGGCGGGAATACCGGGCCCGGTCACAATCATGGGAATACGAATCCCTCCCTCCCACATTCTTGCTTTTCCACCTTGAAGCGGTTTGTTACTAGAACCACCTCCATTGTCGGAAGAGAAGATAACATAGGTATTTCCATCCAATTTTAATTCTTTGAGTTTATCGAGAACCATCCCGATAGAGGTATCCATGTTTTCCATCATTGCGGCGTAGTTGGCGCGTTCCCAATGGCTTCTGAGTTTTGTGGGCATCTCTTCGGCATTGTCGTCAAACTTGGAAATGTCAGGTATCTCCTCATCAATACCTTCCCTTTCCGCGACAAGATCCAAGTATTTTCGGCGGGTGCTCTTCAAGGACATGTTGCGAACGTGCAAGGCATAGTGGGAAATCATCATATAGAATGGTTTCTTGTCGCCGGCTCGCTTTTCGAGGAAGTCCATGGAGGTTCTGGCCAAACTGAAAACGCGCTTCGGGTCGTCCAGTGGTATAAGAGTCCTTT
>CALBIN010000363.1 GCA_937893275.1 uncultured Opitutia bacterium
GGACTTGACCAGACAATCATCGGGCCAATCCTGACTGTTCCTTATTCCGTTACGATTACGAATAACTCTAACAATCGAGTGAAGACCTTTCGGGAAACTCGCTACCTGCACTTTTTGCCGGAAACCTTGGAGGTAAATGGTTCCGTAATTCCCGAAACCAAACATCGAGGCATTTACGAATCCGTTGTTTACAAGTCTTCCCTCGTGCTGAAGGGGCATTTCCCGAAACTCGATTGGGATATGGCGGAGGTCGCCGAAGATGAGATCCACAAGGACAAGGCTTGGCTTACCATCGGTATTTCTGACTCTCGAGGCATTCGAGAAGATACCAGTATAACGTTCATGGAAAATGAATTGCTGCCCATGCCCGGATTGCCCACCCAGCAGGTAATAACCTCTGGGATAAAAGCTAAGGTGGACCTGTCCGACGAGAATCAGTCCCTAGAATTTGCAATCGACCTTCGCTTGGATGGCAGTTCCTCACTTGCCTTTTCGCCCATCGGTAAAACAACCTCCGTTTCGGTCGATTCCACATGGGATTCACCTAGTTTCGACGGGGCTTTTCTTCCCTTGGATAAAAACATTTCCGAAGAAGGATTTTCGGCCTCGTGGAAAGTGCTTCACCTCAATCGCCCCATACCCCCAAGCATGGTCCGGGAGTGCCCCCGAGGGTAATGGAGAGCAAGCATGGGATGGTAATTCCTACGAGGGCTTTCGCGGAGAAGGTGCTGCAGGGTTCTCGTTTTCCGGACCAAGCAACGTCTTGGGTGATTCCTCCTTTGGCATACGCTTCTATCTTCCGACGGACGTATACCAAAAGACAAGTCGCATGGCCAAGTACGCCATCCTCTTTCTTTGCTTCGCTTTTGCCGCCTTCTTTTTCTCTGAAATTTTGCAAAAAGCTCAAGTGCATCCCATTCAATACATCTTGGTCGGGTTCGCCGTTCTCGTTTTTTACCTTCTCCTGTTATCTCTCTCCGAGCATTTCGGGTTCGACCTCGCTTATGCCGCTTCGACGTCCGGTGTGGTGCTCTTGATCTCGGGATATGCATGTTCCATACTAAGCAGTGCTCGTCTCGGCGGTACCGTAGGAGCCGTGCTAGTGATCTTGTACGGTTATCTTTACGTCATACTGCAATTGGAGAGTTATGCCTTGCTTATGGGAAGCCTCGGCTTATTCGCGGTCTTGTCCGGGGCTATGTACTTTACTCGGAAAATCGATTGGTACGCCGTTCGCCTGAATGGCGGCCGGTCTAACGCAGACGAAACCTGACCTTGCCGCAAAACTCAAAAGCAGGCAGCTCCGACGAGTCGCTCGAAGGTGTTCTCGAGCGCATCACTTTCTACAACGAGGAAAACGGATACCTAATCGGAAAGCTGCGAAGCGGCGAAGATGGACAGGAGGTGACAGCCGTCGGCAAGGCTCCGAAAGTCCAGTGCGGGGAAACGCTGCTACTGTCGGGTACTTGGTCCACCCATCCCAAGCACGGGAGGCAATTCGGTTTTACTAAATGCGAGACCAAGCTACCTGCCTCCGCCTACGGCATCCGAAAATATCTGGGCAGCGGTTTGGTGCACGGCATCGGCAAAACCTTTGCCAACAAGATAGTAGACCACTTCGGGGCCGATACTCTGCGAATCATTTCCGAGGAATCCGCTCGCCTCTTCGACGTTCCCGGCATCGGCAAAAAGCGCGTACGCAGCATTAGGGAGGCTTGGGAAGAACAGAAGGCGGTGCGCGAAGTCATGATGTTTCTTCAGACCTACGGCGTAACGGATGCCCTTTGCCTACGTCTGGTTCGCAAGTACGGTAACGAGGCCCAGACTATTCTGGAAAACGAACCTTATCGCATTGCCCGCGACGTAAAGGGTATCGGCTTCAAGACGGCCGACAAGATTGCCCTCAACCTTGGGGTTTCCACCAATGGCCCCGAGCGAATAGACGCCGGTATCCTGCACGCCATGGACGAGCTCGAAGGTGACGGGCACACTTGCTCCGGCCGGCAGGATCTCATCGACAAGGCGGTCGGCGTATTGGAGGTACACCCGGCGGAGGTCAGTTCCCGTCTGGATGCCTTGAAAAGTTCCGCCGATCTCGTCGAATGCGAGCCCGAGGTATTTCAACAACCTTCGACCGCTCGCGCCGAGCAGGTAGCCGCCCAATCGCTTGGCAAGCTCTTGGCTGCCCCTTCTTGCCTTCCACCAATCCTAGTAGACAAGGCGGTGGACTGGGCACAGGAAAAAGCCGGTTTTGGATTCGCACCCGAGCAAGCCCAAGGCTTGAAAACCGCCCTGTCTTCCAAGGTCTCTATTCTCACGGGAGGACCGGGCACGGGGAAAACCACTATCCTGCAGGCCCTCGTGGCCATCCTCAAGGCGAAGAAGGTACGCGTTCAGCTCACGGCTCCCACGGGTCGCGCCTCTCGACGCATGGCGGAAACCACTTCTCACTTTTCTCAAACCGTCCATCGATTGCTCCAGTTCGATCCGTCAGCCGGCGGGTTCACTGCCAACGAGAACAAACCGCTGTCCTGCGACTTCGTGGTCATGGACGAGGCCAGCATGCTCGACGTACGATTGGCCGCGGCCCTCATGCGTGCCATCCCGGCC
>CALBIN010000364.1 GCA_937893275.1 uncultured Opitutia bacterium
GGCAAGTATCGTTGTAGCTCTAAACCTTGCATGTGGATGCTCGAGCAATAGCGCCGCCAGAGAATTGGGATATCTTTTCATAGGCGGACTCGTGGTCGTGGCAACCCTTGTATTCATTATTGAAAAAGCCAAGAGCAAGGGACGTATAACACCTGAGCCCGATTCTCAGCTTAACAACGAGCGTGGTAAGCATCTGAACAATTATTTAGAGCAGACAAAAGGGGAACGGTTAACCGCTGAACAATGTCAAACCATTGAAGAAAATCTGGGACTCTACCACTGGGTACCTGAAGATTTAAAGAAACCTTGGGAGGAGCGTATCCTCGTATTCCTAGATTCATTCCATTTCACCAACATGCTTGATGGAAACGTTACAGAAGAGATGCGGTTGCTAGTTGCTGCGGAAGCCTGCCTGCTCATCGTCAATCGCCCGATGTCCGACTATCGCCATCTTCAGAGGATTCGCCTCTGGGAACACGAGATCGAAGGGATGGAAAACGCAAGAGGCACCGCCACAAGGCACGAAGTCAACTTGAGTTGGGCGTACTTGAAGAAAACGACAGGAAATGCCAGAGACGGACACAACCTCACATTGCACGAGTTCGCTCACGTAATCGATTTTGCCGACGACGGAGTAGCTCAAAGCATTCCAGTTTCAAGGCATTCTTCCGACTACGAGAAATGGCAAGTTATGGTCGATGAAGAACACCAAAGGTTGATGAGGTCTTATGAGTCGGGGAAAAATTACTCCATTCGAGCTTACGGGGGTTATGAAAGTATCAAGGGAGACAAACCAGAACTGTTTTCCTGTGCTACATCGGCGTTCTTCGAGCGCGGAGTTAGACTGAAAAGAGAGTGTCCGAAGGTGTATAAGGCCTTGAAGAAATTTTACGCCATAGACCCCGCCACTTGGCGAAAATAGACATTAGAATTTTGGAAGGTCATTACTTTCATTCTTAATTTACCTTCATGTACTCGTTTTAGAAAAGGCAAATTCCACAAAGCCCAATAGCTAGTAATTGAAGATAAACCAGTAACATTGCTCTTGTCGGACTAGAATGCCTTTAGGATAGAAGAAGATTCAATCGTTGCCTCTTGATATTTCAGTTAACAGAAGGAGATTCATGAAACTCAGCATAATTTTTCTAGCCTTATTGACGAGTCTTGCCGCGGGATCCGTCGAACCGAGAAACGGACCTAAGTACAATTTCGTCTGCACAGACTATTCGAAAGGCGAAGTGTGCATCGTATCCAGTAAGGGAGAGGTTAAGCGTGTCATCAAGAATCTACCTGAGATTAAGATGGGCTTCATGACAGGTCTGAATCGTCTTCCAAATGGAAATACGGTCATCTGCTTTTATCAAGGAAGCCACCACATCATTGAAGTAACGACCGAAAAAAAGCTGGTGTGGAAATGGCGACTGCCGTCACAAAGAACTGTGGTCAGCGCTCAGATTCCTGACCAAGAAGGCGATGCCTCAAAGGGCCAAATATATAAGTAAACGCGACATTGCACCTTATTGTTAAACAGGAGTAAACCGAAAATGAAGATATGTAGCATTAAAGCTTTTCTGACGCTTTCTCTTGGATTGGTCGGTTCGGATATCGTCCAAGCAGAGGATGTCGAACACACTAACGTCATCCTCTTCCTCATTGACGATCTCGGATGGAAGGACCTCGGTTGCTACGGAAGCACCTTTTACCAAACACCAAACATCGATAAGCTCGCCTCCCAAGGGGTACGCTTCACGAATGGTTATGCCGCCTGCGCCGTGTGCTCACCGACCCGAGCAGCCATCCTAACCGGAAAGTATCCAGCTCGTCTAATGCTGACCGAGTGGTTGCCCTCGGGGCGTTGGAACCCGAGGGCCAAGCTAAGGAGCGGTCGCTTCCTTCGATCACTCCCCTTGGAAGAAAAAACCCTCGCTGAAACCCTTCGTGAAAATGGATATCGAACCTGTATCGTGGGTAAGTGGCATCTCGGGGGAGAACCCTTCAACACGGCTCGCCACCATGGATTCGATGATTCCATAGCAGCCAACGACCACGGCAACCCAGGCAACTACTTTCACCCTTATAAAGGTCGGTGGTCCATACCCACGACAAAGCTAAAAGCAACCTGGCAGGTGCTGCCGGGAGGAAAGGATGGTGAATACTTGACCGACCGATTGACCGACGAAGCCGTAACCTTCGTCAGAGAAAATCAGCGCCGACCATTCTTCCTCTTCTTCTCTCACTATGCTGTGCACACCCCGTTGCAGGCCAAGAAGGCAACGGTTGAAAAATACAAGTCCGTTCCAAAGGAAAAACGTCAAGGCAACCCAGTTTATGCAGCGATGGTGGAAAGTGTGGACCAAAGTGTGGGACGCGTAATGGAAGAACTGAAGGAGTTGAAACTAGATGAGGATACCCTCGTTATTTTCACTTCCGACAACGGAGGCTTTGCCGGAGCCACCAATCATGCCCCACTACGAGGGAACAAAGGATCTTATTACGAGGGAGGCATCCGGGTACCGCTCATCATGCGATGGCCAGGCGTTGCCCAATCCGGCAAAGTGAACAAGACCCCCGTCATCAGCATGGATCTTTATCCAACTTGCCTAACCGCAGCAGACTTGCCTATGCACCCCGCCCAACATCGTGACGGAATCGATCTGACTCCAATCCTAAAAGGTGAAGATCATTGGGACCGAAAAGCTCTTCATTGGCACTACCCCCATTACAACAGTCATCCATTCGCCGTCCCGTCCTCCGTACTGAGAAAAGGCAACTGGAAACTCATTGAGGCATTCGACCCCAAAAGCATTGAACTCTACAACCTCAAAACCGATTTGGGAGAAAGCACAAACCTCGTGGATATTGAACCGGAAAAGCTGAAGGAGCTTCAAAAAGAACTGAACGATTGGCGCGAATCAGTAGGAGCGGAGAAAATGGAACCCAATCCGGATTATCAAAACTGATTCAGGCTTTTGGAAACTGCGAAACAATCGCTAATAATTTAGGACTATGAGAAATTTCATAAGCAGGTGTATTTTAAATTAATGACTATCAAAACTGAAGCCTTGGCTTCTTATGTAAAGGGTCTCAAGTCTCACGATATTGCAATCATAGGGGAATCCCTTTCTGAAAACGTAAAGTTCATCACCTCCGTAAAGACCATGACCAAACCCGCAATACTAGAGTTCCTCACCGCCTTGTATGCGGGTTTCCCCGATTGGAATTACGACCATGACGATCCAGTTCGGGAAAACGATGGTTCCTACTCCATTCTCTGGCGACAGGGAGGAACCCATAAGGCTAAACTTGATCTTCCGGGCTTTGCAACCGTTGCGGCAACGGGGAAAAAGGTGGTCATTCCAGAACAACGTTTCTTCTACCGAATCCGTTCAGAAGGTCTTACGGAAATTCGACCTGACCCCATACCCGGTGGAGCTCCTCGTGGCATCTTCGAGCAAATTGGCGTGGAACAACCGCCACTTTAAGCGCGATCTGGAATTGCATGAATAAGGGGGTTTCGATACCTTCGTTCCATATGCCGAAACGCCTGAATGGATTGATTGGTCTGCTGACATTGCTGCCGCTTGGGCTGAATGCCCAAGAGTTCGTTTCCCTGCCTGAAAAAACGATAAAACCATTCCTCGCCAAAAACTGCTATCGTTGCCATGGCCCGGAAAAACAAAAGGGCAAGCTCCGGTTGGATGAATTGCCTCTGGAGTTATCCAACGATTCCATAGCCGCCCATTGGCAGGATGTTCTCGACAACCTAAATGCGGGGGACATGCCTCCGGAAGGCGAACCACAACCGAACAAAAAAGAACTGACCAGTTTTCTGGCCGAGCTGACAGGGAAGCTCAAGAATGCGAGGAGACAGCTTTCGGATCAGGGTCGGGAAGTCGCGATGCGAAGGCTCAACCGCCGTGAGTACGTCAACAGCATCGAGAGCCTGTTTGGGTTTCGGGTGGGTACGGATTCTTTGCCCGAGGATGACCCCGCCGATCCCTTCGACACCATCGGATCACAACAGTTCTTTTCCTCTTATCATTTTGAAAAATACCTCGAGATGGGCAGAGTAATCGTGACGGATGCCTTGGCCTTGGGAAACAAGGGGCGACAAACCGTCAAGACACAGGTGGAGCAACCGGAAGAGCGGACCAATAAGCAAATTCGTGATCGTTACCGCCAGCGCATGGAAAGATGGCGGGAAGTGGTGGCCGCCCTCGAAGAGGGCAAGACCTTCAAGGATTCCGATTTCCCTTTGAATTTCGATGCCAAGGACAGGCGCTTTGATGGAAGAGGCCTCCATTTCTATTTGAACTTTCATGCCGAGCGATCCGCGGGTCCGGCGGCGTATTTGAAAAAGGAATTGATTGATAAGGGGCTTTATTTAACCCGGCGGTCGGGTGGTCGTTGGACTGCGGGCATCGTCAAGCATGGCTATGACTCGCGGGGCTCTTACAAGATTCGTTTACTTGCGGGGATCAACGAGGAGCCGCCCGAGTCGCGTACTTTCGTCAGCGTGAACGACAAGGGTCGGGTGCTGGCTCCGCTCAAGATTCACGGAACTGCTCATGAGAACCAGATGATCGAACTGGATTACCGGCCACTGCACGGCTCCACCCACTTTGGGTTTCAGGTAGAGGAGAGACGCAACGAGATGATTGACGGAAAGACCTATGTCCGGAAGGTCGATCCCTATGGGGACTGGTCGAGTATTTTCGTGGACCGGTTGGAAGTGGAGGGGCCTTTTTACGCAGAGCCGACCTTTTTCGAGAAGGTTGCTTTTCCCAAGGGGCCCTCGAAAAAAAGAAACCAGACCGTCGAACGGACTGATGAGGAAGCGAAAGCTCTGATCGATTCCTTTGCCCGTGAGGCCTTTCGGCGCCGTGAGATGGATCCTGTTTTTCTTCGGAAGCTTCACGATCTTTATCATCAGGGAAGGAAATCCGGGCTGGAGGTAGAGAAAGCCTTGGTCGACTCCCTTGCCGTGGTGCTGGCCTCTCCGGGGTTTCTTTATTTGAGCGAGGCCGAGGAGGCGGGTACCAAACGCAGACATCTAACACAGCGCGAACTAGCGGTCCGGTTGTCCTGTTTTCTTTGGAGCGCTCCGCCCGATGAACCCCTCTACCAAGCCGCGGAAAAGGGAACCTTGAAGAACTCGGCTGAATTGACTAGGCAGGTGGACCGGATGCTGGCCGACCTCAAGGCGGAAGCGTTTTATCATTCCTTCATGAGCCAATGGTTCGAACTGCACCGGTTTGACGACATCGCAGTCAACCCCAAGGATTACCTTATGTTCGACGAGCAGGTCCGTTACTCCGCCCGCGAGGAACCCATTCGTTTCTTCGAGCATTTGGTGAAGGAAAACCTGTCTTTGGGGAACCTGATCGATTCCGACTTTGCCTTGCTTGATCCCCTGTTGGCTCACTTTTACGGAATCAAGGGAGTGGGCGGCCAAGGTTTTCGCAAAGTGAACCTTCCGCCTGAATCGCCACGGGGCGGTTTGATTGGGACGACTGCGTTTATGATCATGGGGTCGACCGGTGATCGGACCTCTCCGATCATTCGAGGAACCTTGGTTTTGGATAAGTTTTTACACGATCCGTCGGCTGATCCTCCCCCCAACGTGCCGGAGTTAACCGATGCGTCGAAGGAACCCTTGTCCATCCGCGAGATGATCGAATTGCACCAGTCCAAGGCCCAGTGCGCATCCTGCCATGCCAAGATCGATCCGATCGGATACGGCTTGGAAACCTTCGACGCGGTCGGTTTGTGGCGCGAAGAGGCAAAGGTGGGCAAGCGGATGGAGAAGATCGAACAGGGGGGAACCCTGCCCGGAGGAAAAGCGTATGATGATTTCGAACAATTCAAATCCCTCCTGATGGAGAAAAAGAACAAGCTCGCCCGCTCTTTGGTCGAAGGAACGGCGAGCTATGGACTGGGCCGAACGGTGGAATTTTCCGACGGAAACGATCTGGATGCCTTGACCCGGCAGTTGACGAGCGAGGGCATGCAGGCTCGTTCCCTGATCCATAACCTGGTGCAAAGCGAACTTTTCCAAACCAAATGAAAACCTCCACCGCATCTCCTCTGATTGCCTTTGTTGCCTTGTTTGTTTTCTGCGGTTTGCAGGGCAAGCGCCCTAAACCACCGGTCAGGCCTTTCGATGCTCCGGGCGCCCCGAAGTTCATCCGATTGGATGACAAGCCGGGAGTCAATCCGCCTGTCGATGCAGTGGGGAACTTCCTGATCGGACCGGACTACCGGCCGGCTCCCGAGCGCAGAATTCCCAAGGATTCGCCGAGGGGCAAAGTTTCCCAGTTCACCATCGATTCGAAAACCACCAAGTTGCTCAACCCCGGGATCGCCCGCAAAGTTTTTGGTACGGTCGATCCCAAGAACCAAAAGACCTTGATTGTCGAGACCCATGAGATCGATTACGTTCGCCAAATCACCGTATACGTTCCCGCTCAATACAAAAAGGGTAGCTTGGCTCCCTTCATGGTTTGTCACGACGGGCCGAAGGGAAAACCCAACCAGGTGATCCCCAACATGCTGGACAACCTGATCGCCCAGAAGCGCGTTCCGCCGATGATCGTAATCCAAGTTGCCAACGGGGGAGGGGATGCTCAAGGGCATGAGAGGGGCAAGGAATACGATACCATGTCCGGACTTTACGCGGAGTATATCGAGTCGGAAGTTCTACCCCGGGTGGAAAAAAACTGCGGGGTGAAGCTCACCAAGGATCCCAACGGACGGGCGGTAATGGGAAGCAGTTCGGGGGGGTCTGCCGCCCTCATCATGGCTTGGTACCGGACCGATCTTTACCGTCGGGTCCTGACCACTTCGGGTACCTTCGTAAACCAGCAGTGGCCCTTCGATCCGATAACACCGGGCGGCGCTTGGGACTTTCACGACAAACTGATCCCGAACTCTCCGAAGAAACCCATCCGGCTATTTCTTGCGGTGGGAGATCATGATCTGCTCAATCCAAACGTCATGCGCGACGGCATGCATGACTGGGTGGAAGCCAACCACCGCATGGCCAAGGTTCTCGAAGCGAAGGGTTATGAGTACCAATATCTTTTTTGCCAAAATTCCGGTCACGGGATCGGCAACGCCAAGATTCAATTCCTGGCCCATGCCATCGAATGGGTGTGGCATGGATACAACACCAAAGATTGATCATGCATAGACCACTCTTTGGATTTCGCTAGGGTAAAGAACGAAACTAGGATATTTAATTACTAATATGAAAAACTCATCCTCCATGAACCGACGAAACTTTCTTGCTTCCGGGAGTGCGCTGCTTGCTCTGCCTTGGCTCGAGAGCATGAATCCCCTGTCCGCCGCTCCGGCCTTGGCCAAGCCGCCTACCCGAATGATCTTTTGCGGAGTCGGGTATGGCTTCACCGAGAAGACTTTTTATCCCACCGAAGCGGGTGCCTTGGATGAGTTGACCGAGGGACTTTCCCCACTGGAGCGTCACAAGAAGGACTTCAGCATCATTAAGAACCTGACCAATACCGGAGCGACCGACCCGCATGGAGGCAGTACCTCCTACCTGACTTGCGCCAACGTCACGGGCACGCCCGGCAAGCGTTTTCACAATTCAATCTCCTGCGATTTGCTGGCGGGTAAGCAACTGGGCAAAAACCAACGCTACGACTCCCTTGTGCTGGCCAGCAAGGAAGAGAATGCCGGTGGGCACGGAAAGGGCATGTCTTTGGCCTGGAACGAAGCGGGTAAACCGGTTGCGGGCACCCGCGGACCTGTCGAGCTTTACGCCCGACTGTTCGGACAGACGGACGAAAGTCCGGAGGAACGGGAGGCCAGGTTGAATAAAAAGAAGAGCATCCTCGACGTGGTGCTCTCCGATGCAAAGTCCCTCAACCGAAAAGTAAGCTCGCTCGACCGGGACAAGCTGGACGAATACTTTCAATCCATCCGCGAAGTCGAACTGGGGCTGGTCAAGGACGCCCAGTGGGCGGAGAAGCCCAAACCCAAAACGGACCGAAAGGCACCTGGGGAAGGGATTGAGGGGGAGGCCGAGATTCTTCTCACTTACGAACTGATCGCTTTGGCTTTGCAGTCGCAACAGACCTCGGTGGTCTCTTACCGACAGCCCGTTGCTTCGGTCATCAAGAGCATGGGCATGAACTATGATCCCCATGCCCTCAGCCATTATGGGGGATCTCCGACCCGTACGGATGCCAACCGCTTGCGGGATAAGAAATGCACGGAGATGCTGGGCAAGTTCATCGACATTCTCAAGCGAACCAAGGAGGCGGACGGATCCAGCCTCTTTGATCATACCCTGCTGAGTTGGGGCACGAACTTGCGCCATGGGCACATGATCAAGGACGTTCCCGCCATTGTGGCGGGAGGTGGAGCCAGCCTCAAGATGGGGCACAGCATCGTGCTGCCCGAAGAGGACACCCCGTTGGGCAACCTCTGGGTGACCCTGCTCCAGCAGGCAGGGGTGCAAGTTGATTCCCTCGGGAGTTCGACCGGCATTCTTCCCGAGTTGCTCGCCTGAGAATTCTCCGCGTCTTTCATAAGTTTTCTTGATCGGG
>CALBIN010000365.1 GCA_937893275.1 uncultured Opitutia bacterium
CCACATTGCTGATAATTCTGATGATGGGAGTTGAAATTTTCAGGCCTATGCGTGACTTGCGTACAGTTCTACATCAGGGTATGGTGGGTCTTTCTGCGGCTCAAGGAGTTTACAAAATTCTTGATGCTGAACCGGTTGTTTTGGATGAACATTCGGAAAATGAAACAGCCCGACTGGAACCTACTATTCATTTCGAATCAGTTAGCTTCAGTTACCCAAAACACACACAGATTGTGCATGATTGCTTGAATTTCAAAATCAGCAAGGGTGAACGAGTGGGGATTGTTGGTTCAAGTGGTTGCGGGAAGTCATCGATTGTCAAGCTTCTGCTACGTTTCCATGACCCTGTGCAGGGATCAATCAGCATTGGAGGAAAAGATTTAAGAAACATCTCTTTTGACCAGCTACGAAGTGAGATCTCGGTTGTTAATCAAGACACATTTCTCTTTCATGGGACAATAGAGGAGCCGCTTCGTAAGGCCCTACTCTTATAACGCGACAGTCAACGAGATTGCAGATGATTTACAGGCCAGATTATGAGGACAAAACAATCGTGAAGTATTTTGCCATTTTCACCTTGGTGATAGCGACTATTGCCGGATCAGGTGCGAGTTTTGCTCAGGAAATATCGCGACTTGATGATCTGGTGATCGAGCGCCAGTGGGCGCGGGCATCGATCGGGACAAGACGCCCTGCAGCCGCCTATCTTTCAATCCGCAACAAGGGAACAGAGAATGACACCCTGCTTGAAGTGAGCACCCCATTGTCGGGAATGGCCGAGGTTCACACCATGAAAATGAAAAATGGCGTTATGAAAATGGGCCCTGCCGGCTCGGTTGAAATACCCGCCGGTGGCAAGGTGGTGCTGGCTCCTGGCGGGTTGCACATCATGATGATGAAGCTCAAAAAGGCTCTTATCAAAGGCAAAACCGTCGAAATTACGCTTTCGTTCGAACGTAGTGGCAAGATCACGGTAACAGCGCCCATTTACGGGCCTGGCGCGACTCGGCCCGAATGATTCTTCACGCCACATATGGTCGGAAAATCGTGCTGTCCACGATAACCATTATTGTCGGCCTGTCGGCTGCCATCGGCGTTGGTTGGTGGCAGGTTGACGGGCCAGGCGCGGTTCGCCCATTGAGTAAAATCAAGACGGTCATACCTTCAATCACAAGTATGTCGTTCAGTTTGACTGATCACGAAGGCACCTCCGTAGGGCCGAAAACACTACTCGGCCGCCCCAGCATGGTGTTCTTCGGGTATACATTTTGCCCAGATGTCTGTCCGACTACAATGAGTGATATTGCTAGCTGGTTGGAGGCACTCGGGCCGGATGCAACGCGTCTGAATGTCGTCTTCGTTTCTGTCGACCCTGAACGAGACACGCCGGCTGCGTTGGCCGACTACGTCGCGGCATTTCATCCACAAATCCGGGGTTGGACCGGTTCGTCGCAAGGCTTGTTCCAGGCAGCATCCGCCTTCCGCGTGACTTACAAGAAGGGGCCGCTCAATGATGGGAACTACGCGATGGATCACACGGCATCAGTAATCCTGTTTGACGCAACGGGGCAATTCCGGAACACAATTGATTTTCATGAAAATCGTGAAATCGCCGTACCGAAGATCAGGAGAGTGCTTCGTGATCGCTAAACCGCAACGTCAAAATTTGATAGGCAATCACCTTTGCCGATTTTTCCTAGTCGCCTTGTTTGTCACTATGTTGATGACCGATGCAAACTCAGACGAACCAGTTGTTGCCATTGATGTCGCCAAAACGAGCAGTTGCGGCTGTTGCCTCGCATGGATCGACCACTTGAAGGAAAACAGCTTCTCCGTGACGAGCAAGAACATGGCAATGGGAAGCCTGACGAGGTTCAAACTCGAAAATGGAATAAGTCCGAAAACAGCGTCGTGTCATACCGCCAAAATCGAGGGTTATACAATTGAAGGCCACGTTCCCGCACGAGAGATCCGTCGTCTTTTGATCGAGCGCCCGGACGCCATTGGGCTATCGGTGCCGGGAATGCCGATTGGGTCACCCGGCATGGATTTCAGCGATGACCGCGAAGCCTTTGATGTTCTTCTTATCCGTCAAGATGGATCGACAGAAACGTTCGCCTCTTATCCGGGCTCCGAATGAGCAATTACTCACAAGTCTAAACATATGCTGGCAACCTGAACTATGAACAGATATTCATTGACGAGAATCGTTCTTTACTGGGGGCAAGCACTTCTTTGCCTCAGCAGAAAAAATGGAAACGAAAACAAATGAGGAGTGCGAAGTTAATGCTCGGAGGTGGGGCAACCGCAATCATCGCGGCAATAGTAATTGTGGCCACGGGCTTTGGGAACCGAGAAAAACAGATTGTTCCGATCATGAAGGTTCTCGATTCTGCTCGCCCTGCCGTAGCGGCCCTCGTACCTGAGCATTCTTCGCGAAGCTTTGACATTGCCACCGACCAAGTTGAGAACAATGCCCTCCAAGAGCGGGTTGTAACGCTGAACACCGGGGATACCCTTATGGAAGTGTTGCTGGCGAACGGTGTTCCGCGACGAGAAGCTTATGCCGCCAGCGTGACTATGGAAGAGGTCTACGATCCGCGCGACCTCAGGGCCGGACAAGAAATCAAGCTCTTCATACGAGATGTAGACGACCTCGAAGAGAAACGGTGCTTCGAGAGGCTAGAGTTCGTCCCGGAAACGGACCGTCTGATTTCCGTCGAGCACGAAACGCACGACTCTTTTTCTGCACGGATCGACACGGTTCCTCATGTTTCGACCCTTGTTGCGAAATCCGGGGTAATCAAATCGAGCTTCTTCGAGGCAGCACGGGTGTCGGAGGTCCCGACCTCGGTTCTGCTCGCTTCCTACGGAACGCTTAGCTACGCGCTCGACTTTCAACGTGACTTTCAAGTCGGAGATACTTTCGAAATCGGGTTCAGCGTCTATAACGATGGCCCGGAACGTGGTCAGCATCCGGGAGAATTGGTTTATGTATCAATAGACCTGCGGGGACAGAGCATTCGAGCCTACCGCTACACAACGTCCGACGGATACACGGGTCTTTTCGATGAATCGGGAGCGAGCCTGAGCACCAACCTATTGAAAACACCGATTGATGGCGCGCGCCTCTCATCGCTTTTCGGCAAGCGGAAACATCCCATCTTGGGTTACAAACGGATGCATCGAGGACTCGATTTCGGGGCCTCTCATGGTACTCCCGTTCTAGCTGCCGGCGACGGTATTGTTGTCCAAAGGGGCCGCAACGGTGATTTCGGCAAATACATTCGCATCAAGCATGACGCGACGTATTCCACCGCTTACGCCCACCTCAGCCGCTATGCCGACAAGCTCAAATCCGGCAAGCGGATACGACAAGGTGAGGTTATTGGTTACGTTGGAGCCACCGGGCTTGCGACAGGCCCGAACCTGCACTATGAGGTCCTTCGAGGACGCCGCCAAGTAGATCCGATGAAAGTGAAACTTCCGCCTCGACGTTTGTTGGGGAAGGTGGAAATGGCGCGATTTGAACGTGAGAAAGAGAAAATCCACTCCCTTCTGGCGTTCCAACCTAAGGGCGTGCGATCGCGTGAGGCCACTTTGGCCGGACCAGAGGTCCGGAAACGGGTGGCTCCGAAATCGAACGAACAGAAAGAAGCATGACCGACAGTCATGTTTATTCGTTAAAACTTCGGCGCTTCGGAATTTATCTTCTCTGGAGTTCCATCATTCTGGTGCTCGATCAAGCCTCGAAGTTATTCATGATCGCACTACTCGCGAGTCCGCCGAGCATTATTCCAGTTACACCATTCTTCAATCTTACGTTGGGGTTCAACCGTGGGGTCAGTTTCGGCCTCTTGAACGACCTCGGTTCTTGGGGACCAATTGTATTGTCTTCGCT
>CALBIN010000366.1 GCA_937893275.1 uncultured Opitutia bacterium
GTTTTCATGAGCCGACAGTTGTTATCGAGCAAGTCGAACTTTCCTCCAAGGGTTCTTCCATAACGGGGCTTCGCTTGTCGGACGAAAAAACGGACCTGACTTTGGCCAGATTTGCTGTTGCCTACGATTTGGATGAAGCTCTCGATGGAATGGTCGAAGAGCTGGAATTGTTTGGCCTTCGCCTTGTATTGGATATGCAAGCGTGGGTCGACGAGTTGACCGAGCCTTCTTCCTTAACCGACGAAACCATCGAAGAACAAATTCGTTTGTTTTTGGAGCAACCCGTCTTCCGGAATATCCAACTTCATGACGCGAATCTTACCGTGAATTATGGCGATTCTCAAGGTCGTGCTCGGGTCGATGCCCGCTTGTCGGCAGGATCGAGTGGAATCAGCCTAGACCTCAATGGTTCTATCGGAGAAGCACCCGTTTCCGTTCTGGCCAGCTTTGCGGCTGAGGAGAATCCCACTTCGTTGACTTCTCATTTCGGTTTTCCCGATCTAGTCGCATTAAAAAAGGCAATAGGGGGATGGCCATTGCCATTGGAGCTTGATGAATTTTTACTTTTAGGCGGTTTCGCCGAGATCGAAGCCAAGGCAGGGCTACGTGGCGATTCCCTCGTCTCTCCGTCCTTCGACCTAAATGCCGGCGACCTTTCTCTTGCTGCACTGGGGCAAACCCTGCGAATCCCCCACTTGTTTATGTCCGCCTCGGAAACTGGTGACGGAACTTGGAAGATAGACGCAAATGGGACAACCGAGGCAAACGCCACGGGTATAGCCGAGAACTGGGCTGTCGAGGCTTTCCTTGATTCCAATGCCTGTGAAGCTACTCTCAGTGTGGATCAATTGCGTATCTTTGCCCCCTTGCCGACAATGACTTTTAGCCAGTTGCACCTGCCCCCATGGCGAATTTCATACGCCGATCCCGTTCGGCTTCCTCTCGGCGAAAGTAAAACCCTTCGGTTTGACGACTTCTCTTTCACTGACGGAGATTTTGCCTTCAATCTCTACGAGGGAGAGGTTACCGTTTCTTTTCCCGAGAATGGGGAAGCCTTTGGCGTGCAACTCGCTCCTACCGATGCCGTGCTTCCTCTGCAAGGCGTTGTTTTTCGTAACTTTTCCTACACTGGAGTGGTTCAACCTTTCCGTGAACCATACCTGTCTTTTCCGCAAAGTCTTTCCGGTGACAGCATCATTCTTGGAGAGGAATCGCTCGTCTCCAACGTTGCGTTGTCGTTTCACCTCCTTGACCTGCGCAGGGGGGGCGTGGACTCGTTGGCTTTCACTTTCGACGGTTCCGCCTACGAGGTGAATCCCGCCAAGATCACCATTGAGCAATTCGAAAATGGGAACGTGTCTATCGACCTTAATGCCTCCACCTTCAATATGCCCGATTTTTCCGTAAAAGTGGAAGGTGTTAGTGGCAAAATCACCCTCTCGGACATTGACCCTCTTTCGACTTCGGGTTTTCAAGAATTGCGTGTCGAGACCATTCATTACGGTGATACAGATGGAGTGCTCGTCTCCGATGTTGCGTTGTCGTTTCACCTCCTTGACCTAAGCAAGGGGTTCGTTAACTCGTTGGCTTTCACTTTCGACGGTTCCGCCTACGAACTGAATCCCTCCAAGATCACCATTGAACAATTCGAGAATGGGAGCGTGTCCATCGACCTTAACGCTTCCACCTTCAATGTTCCCGATCTCTCCGTAAAAGTGGAAGGTATTAGGAGCGCAATTACACTCTCTTCCCTTGATCCTCTTGTTTCTGAGGGCTCCCAAGAATTGCGTGTCGACGCTATTCGCTATGGGGAACTTGCACTCCTCGACGTTCGCCTCCTGTTTTCTCTTGAAGCCAATGGAACCTTCGCACTTCATGAAGGGAATGCGAGCTTGTTTGGCGGCGAAGTCGTTTTCGAACCGACTCGCTTTAAGTTGGAGGACAAAGAAAAGAAATTGGCCATTCGCTTGCGTGACGTCGACGGCAGTCGAGTTGTTGCTTTCCTCAAGAAGTTCGACGGTGAAGTCGAAGGAAAGTTCTCAGGTCTTATCCCTCTGAGCAATCGAGACGGAGCATTGGATTACGTCGGAGGCTATCTCGAACTTAATCCCGGGACGCCTGGGCGTCTTCGCTACCGTTCGGATGGCATTCTTACTTCCGACGTGCAGCCGGGGTCAGCCGAATTCAAACGATTGCGGCAAGTGGAGTTGGCGCTGAAGGACTTGGATGTAAAACGTCTTCGGCTCGACTTTCTGCTGGAAGATGGGCAGAGGCGCATCATGGGCGACGTTCAAGGAAAATCCCAGATAGACAAAAAAACATTCATAAGCCTCGATTACCGTCCCAAAATTCTTGCCGGATTCGATGAACTTCTTCAATTGAACTCCAATGCTCTCGGGCTGGATTGAACAACATTCTATTTTTTTCCAAAATCCAGTTGCGCGGAAGCCTCTTCCAAGAGTAAGTTTTATTCCATGCTATCAACTACACGATTGTCTTTTATCTTTGCGATCCTCGCTTTCGTGGGTTGCACGACCATTAAGACCGAGCACCACATCACCCTCGATCACAACATTACGATCAAGATAGAAAAGGAAGTGAACAGCTTCTTGGACGATCTTTATGGGGATTTGGATACTGAGGAAAACAATGCCGAAAACGGCAAAAAACCGGAGTGAGACAATGAGACAAGTTTTAGGATTAATTTATTTTGCAGCATGTCTGCTCATGTTTGCCGGAACTAGTTTCGGCAAATCCGATCTCAAGGATCGCATGAAGGAACGGTTGCCGGAAGTCATCGCGGCAAAGAAAGCCGGTACGGTGGGAGAGGGGAGTGACGGTCTACTTTATGTTCGTTCCATCGGCTGGTGACGATGAGGTCAAACTAGCCAAAGCCGAGAATGCCGATCGCACAACTTTCTTTATTCAAACCGCCAAGGCACTCGAGAAGGTTTCCCCCTCGGAGATAGCCAAGCAATGGGCTAAGGGGATGTGGGCCAAAGGTAGCAAAGGTCATTGGTATCGCAGCTCGAAAGGCAGTTGGTCGCAAAAGTGACGAACTGCGAGGGTAAGCGAAAAGCTGCAATATCGTCGGCTTTTTTGCTTCTGTGCGGATTCGGTTGCCGCCCTTCCCCGTACGAGAAGTTTGCCTTTGGCGAACCCGTCGTATTGAGGGAAGACGCCTCTTTGGTTCGGGAAAACCTAACTGATTCTCAATCCATTCTTAACGATTCGCGTCACGAGGTGGATATGGCTCGTTTGCGGGTGGAATGGCTTGCCGCGGAAAAAAACTTGGCCGATGTCCAACTAGTTGCAGCCGAAACTCGAGAGCGGCAAGACGGTTTAGCCCTTAAATATGCTCGATTCTTGGAATTGGAAGCAAGTGTTCCGGGCGACAAAGGGCCCGTAGCTCCCGAAGTCATGTCGGTGTGGGAGGACAAGCTTCGCCAATATGCGGCCCAAACGGCTCGTAGTGAGGCAAAGGTGCGTTTGACCTTGCGTGGAGTCAACCCCCTGCGTCAAAAAGCTATGATTGGAGGACTTCTTGCGGATAAGCCTCAAACCGTTCCGCAAGAAGAAAGCGAACCTTAGGGTTTATATGGGAGTGTAGGCGGGAGTAGTACGATGGACGAGGTGTGGGAAATGATTGAGCATGTGGGGCAGGAACCACTCCTGCTCTGGACTGCTGCAGTGTTGTCCGCTTTTCTTCTCGTGGGTATTTTGAAGCGAGTGCTTTCCATTATTGTTTCTTGTGCGATTTTGATCATTCTTTATCTCGTGTACCTTACTTATTTTGAGGAAGAGTTTCCCCTGCCCGAGGCAGATGTTGGCGAATGGATAAAGATCGGCGAGAATTGGTTCGACTCCGAACCCGAGCCGGTTCTCGACGACAACGAAACCGCTTTCGAGTGAACAATTGCCGGACCAATAGCTCATCTTTACAGGCCAAATGAAATTACCTTGGGCTTTTTATCTTTCTTGGAAGCAGCTGTTTCCTACGGGACGAGGTGTTTCCTTCTTTTCGGTTCTTTCCGTTTTTGGAGTGGCCTTGGGGGTAAACGTCATGATCGTCGTGGTGGCCTTCATGAACGGGTTTCAGGATAAGTTTCGATCCGACATAATCGATTCCCAAGGACATGCCCGGGCGGAAATGTCATACGGTTCTTCCGGCGACTGGAAAGACGACATGGCGAAACTGGAGTCTCAACCCAAGGTCAAAGCCGTTACCCCTTACCTAAATGGACACTTGCTCTTGGAGCATTTTGGCAATCGCGCCGTTCCCTTTGCCATGGGCATCGATCCCATCCGCGGGGATACCGTAATCCCGGTTTCGCAGTTTCTGGCAGAGGGTTCCCCGAAAATGCTGGTTGAGGAAGCTTCTAAAATCACTCCTCTTCCCGTTGTCGACGACCTTCAAGACGACGTAGTATTCCTGAGCCGAAAGGCTGCGGATAAATTGGGAGCCCATCCCGCCGCCGCTATTTTGACTGTCGATCACAATTCCAGCTCGAATAGGGCGGGCAACGGAACAATCGTGCTTCGCAAGCTTGACCCTTTTGTCGAATCGGGAACTTGGAAAATACGTTTTGAGAACGATGCAAGTTATCGTATCACTGATCCTTACGACGAGGAATGGGAGGATCTTTTTTTAGTGGCGGAGAACAGCGAGAACCTCGGAGAAGGCATTCCCGTATTCGAGATCACGCCCGGTACGACTCCCTTTGCCAAGGGTGACCTGTTCACTTTTGAGATATTCGGGGCTTCCGTCATCGATATTTACTCTCCCGCCATGTTGGAGAAAGCCAAGGACGATGAATTGTTGCCCCCGCGTCAAGTTAGGGTCGGTGGCATCTTCGAGGTCCCGTGGCAAGGCTTTCACTTGGATGCCCTGTTCGGTACGCTTCGGTTCATGCAGGAAATGAACGACCAACCGGGTGTTGTTCACGGGTTTAATCTCAAGTTTGTCCCCGAGGTTGCATCCGACACGCAAGCGCTGGCCGATGCCTGCATGAACACCCGGTCCTCCTTGGGCGAGAATTGGAGTGTCGTTCCATGGTTCGTGGAGAATGCTTGGTTTTTCGATCTTCTGAAATTTGAAGAATACCTTATGGTTCTAATCATGGTGCCGATTGGTTTGGTTGCGGCCTTTGCCATCGCCATCGCCCTAATGACTTCCGTCCTACGCAAAACGCGAGAAATCGGTTTACTGGTTGCCATGGGCGGTTCTCGCCTTTCCGTCGGAACGGTTTTTACCATGCAGGGATTCGTCATCGGACTGTTGGGCGCTGTCCTCGGTTGGGGGATGGCTCTCCTCTTCATTTGTTACAGGGACACTCTCATGAGCTTCATCGTGCGCAACATTGCGGGTGAAGAAGGCGGTGTAGGCGTAGCCCAATTTTACGATTTCTACAGCTTGAATGTTCCCTATCCGTGGGATTCTCCTGATAGCTTGCAGAACTTCCTTATATTTGGAGCCTTTGCGGTGGGGGTATCCACCTTGGCTGGGTTTTTACCTGCTTGGAAAGCGGCTCGTCTCAATCCTGCGGAGGCTTTGCGAAGTGAGTGAGCATAACCAAACGCTCGCCTTGGAAGCGAAAGGCTTGGCCAAGACCTTTCCTTATGGGGAGGAAATTCTCGAGATTTTACTCGATGTCGACTTGAGTGTCGTTGCTGGTAAATCCGTCAGTATCCGTGGTGAGTCAGGTTGCGGAAAGACGACCCTGCTCAATCTCTTGGCTCGGTTGGACGTGGCCGATGTGGGCGAGCTCTATTGGAATGGCGAAGCTCATGATCCGAAGCTGCCCCCCGGTTCACGAGATTCGGCACGGCGAGCCTTCCTTGTCGGTGTCGTGTACCAAGCATATTACCTCATACCCGAGATGAACGTCTTGGAGAACGTTTTGCTGGCCGCTCGACTGGCTGGATCAATCGGCAAAGATGCCAAGCATCGAGCTCGCGAACTTTTGGATCGCGTGGGGGTAAGCAACCGTGAACGACAATTACCTCAGAAGCTCTCTGGGGGCGAACGTCAGCGTGTGGCCATTGCACGAGCCTTGCTCAATCGGCCCAAGGTAATCTTGGCAGACGAGCCCACGGGCAACTTGGACGAGCGTTCCGCCGGCGACGTCATGGAACTTCTCTTGGAAGCGTGTCGTGAAGAGGACGCCGGTCTTGTTCTCGTTACCCATAACCCGTCCTTCGCCAAGGCAACCGACGAAGCTCTCAAACTAGTAAAGGGCGAGCTAAGCCCCGCATGAAAATTCAATGACTAATCACGAAAACATTTCTCATCCCCTGCGGTGTGGTGTTGTGGGCGTCGGTTACCTTGGTAGGCATCACGCTCGCATCTATCACGATCTCGAAGGTTGCGAGCTTGTTGGCATCCTCGACGTCAACGATGCTGCTGCCGCCGAAGCTTGCGAGAAGCATGGTTGCAAGCGATTCGAGAGTCTGGAAGAGATGGGCGCTGCTTGCGAAGCCGTCAGCGTAGTGGCCCCGACCGATCTTCACGCCGAGGTCGCTCTTCCCTTGCTTGAGGCGGGTTGCCATCTTTTGGTTGAAAAACCTCTTTGCGCTTCTACCGAGGAAGCCGAAGCCATCGTGAACAAGGCGAAGGAACATGACCGCATCGTACAAGTAGGGCACATCGAGCACTACAATCCCGTCATGACTTTTCTGGAGGAGGCAGTTTGCGCCCCACGATACTTGACCGTCGAAAGATTGGCTCCTTTTCAGCCTCGCGGGACCGAAGTCGGCGTGGTGCTCGACCTTATGATCCACGACGTCGGGATCGCCATGGCTTTGGTCGACTCACTCATCGATCGCGTCGATGCCATCGGAGTCAAGGTGCTCTCCCAGACAGAGGATATTGCGAATGCCCGTATCACCTTCGTTAATGGTTGCGTGGCCAACCTGAATGCCAGCCGCGTGAGTGAAAAAAAGGCTCGCGAGATTCGCGTGTTTCAGGAAAGCGGCTACCTCTCCCTCGATTTCATGAACCAGAAGGGCCATCTTATCGAGAAGGCTGCAACTGGTCTTGAAAGAAAAGACGTGCCCGTAGAACAGGGTGAACCTCTCGCCATAGAACTGGCGGAATTCGTTCGCTGCGTTCACCTTGCCGACCAGCCGAAAACCGATGTCCACTTCGGCAAATCGGCCCTCGCAGTCGCTCTGGAAATAACGAAGCTCATCCGCGACGGTTGGGAAAAGTGAGGAATTATCCATGCTGTCGATTCCGCCAGATGCTTCCTGCGACCTGCTAATTATTGCAGGCGAAGCTTCTGGCGACGAGCATGCCGCTCGGCTTCTGGAGGACCTTCGCGAGAGTCGACTGGACCTGAAGGTCGTCGCAATCGGCGGCCCGAAACTTCGAGATGCTGGGGCAGATCTTCTTTTCGACCTTACGCGCCATGCGGTCGTCGGCATATTCGAAGTTCTCAAGAACTACGGGTTCTTTAAGAAGCTCATGTCGGATACCTTGGAATGGATCGGAAAAGTGAGACCCAAAGCGGTGCTCTTCGTCGATTACCCGGGTTTCAATTTACGTCTTGCCTCTTCGTTGCTTAGCCAAGGAATTTCAAAAAAGGGTGGGGGAGAGGTGAAGCTCTTGCAGTATGTCAGCCCTCAACTTTGGGCATGGAAACCGAAACGCAGGTTCAAGATGGCTCGCACGTTGGATGCCCTCGGCGTGATCTTCCCCTTCGAGGTCGAAACTTATGCCGACGTCGATCTTTCCGTCCGTTTCGTTGGTCATCCCTTTGCTCGGGAGGATTACGAGCCCACCTTGCTTTACGATCCGGAGGGACCTGTCCTTCTCTTGCCCGGTAGCCGTCGTCAACCGGTCTCTCGAATTTTGCCCGTCTTACTGCAGACTTTTGCCCAAGTGTCTGGGAAGCGTCCTGGTTTGCATGCGAAGATAGTCAGTCCTGCTGGCGAAGTGGGTGAACTGGCCCGGGATATCCTCAATCGTTTTTCCGAGTTGAAGGGAAAGGTGGAAATCTTTTCGAACGATAAGGTCGCGAGCGGTTGCGCCGTCCTCACCAGTTCGGGAACCATGTCCCTCGCCTGCGCTTTGGCTGGCATTCCCGGAGCCATTGTATATCTGGCTCATCCCATGACCTATTTGCTGGGACGGTTTCTCGTCAAGGTTCCCTATCTCGGCATGGCCAACCTGCTTTTGCCGAAGTCTCCTCCTTATCCCGAGTTCATTCAGGGAGTGGCCCGGCCGG
>CALBIN010000367.1 GCA_937893275.1 uncultured Opitutia bacterium
CCGGCAAGGCAACTTCTATCTCTGCGATGTCTCGGTAGGCCTTGATGAAGTTGGTATCGCCGTCTAGCTTGAGTCGCTGAACGCCGACCGCAAGACGAGCTAGGGTTTCGTTTTCCTTCAGCGTATCTAGAGTATAAAGACCGCCATCCGGATGGTCCTCTTTAGTGCGTCGCACCCGTTCGTCAAGCGTCTGAACACCGAACTGGTGACGAAGGAAGTTTGCGTAGTGGAGGTCAATCGCCAGCTTGCGGGCGGGATTGGCCTCGCCCGCGCGCCTCATCAGTAAGCGCCAACGCTCGCCATCGTCACGCGCATTCTTCCAGCGCTTCGGTGATTTGTAGACGACGGGACGGTTATCCGCATCGACTGGAGCCAGTGAGTTTCTCCCCGAGTCAACCGGCGCGTCGTGATCGGGTAGTTCGGAGAGGTCCGTGAGCATTTGCATACGCCCCGAGCCCCCGCCGCTGACAAGCACCTTAGAGAAATTCTCGTAGAACCACCCCACGGCAATCGGATCGGCCCCTTTCGGAATGTGAGACATGGCCTGCTTCATGAGTTGCAGAGCTCGAATCCGGTCCCTCTCGTAGGCGTTTACCCGCCGACTGCCGCGGATGTGATCTCCCCGTTGGTAGCTCCCGTCCACCATATGCCCCCAACTTCCTGCTCCGTAATACCCCATGGCAACCTCCCAGAGAAGACGCCAGTCCTTCGGATGGGCAACCACTGCCTTCTCAGCCAGTTCATCCCAGAAGTCGATCCGCCCAAGCTCCTGCATGCAGACCCGGGCCGCATGCAGATCGCGTGCGGCCGCTTCGCCCGTGTGCGCCGGGTCGACCACCAGCTTCTCGTAGACGTCGAGGGCTTCTCGGTAGTTGCCCTCCCGCATCAATGTCTGAGGGGCGGTCTTGGAGGTGGCCAGAAGTTGTCCTCCCTCCTGGGCTTCGGCAGAACCGAAAATATTGCTCAAGCCAACGATGCCGGTCATTACGAGGACGCGGGTGATCTTCATTTCTTCTTCCTTTTCTTTTTTGGAGGTGGATACGTAAAAACGGGTCCCTTTCGCCGTGACCTTGCCGGCCGGGGTCTCAATCTCCAGATGGGGACGTTGCCCCTGGGGGTAAGGGGTGGAGGCGGCGTAGGCTTCTCCGCGACTCAAGCGCACACGGGCCGGCCCCAGAACCTCGTAGTCGGCATCGAGGGCGGGCAGGAAACTCCACCCTGAAAGGGTATGGGGCTTCCCATACTTGCTCTCCACCAAAACGGGCAACTCTTCGGCTTTTGGTCCTTTGGGTTCAATCGGTTGCCAGAAGTGGATGCCCAGTCCCAACACCAGGAGAGCCGCAGCTGCCATCAGAGCCCATCCGAAGGTAATGACTTTGGGCTTCTTCGGAATTACCGGTACGGTTGTCTCGTCGAATTGCCACTTCAGCATGGCATCGACGCTGGTGTAGTCGAGGTACTGGCGGCACGCTTCCTCATCGGTCCGGATCAAATCCTCCAGCTCCACTCTTTCCTCAGGTGTGATCTCACCCGTGCTCTTTAGGCGCAATAGTTTGTCGAGTTTCTCGTGTCTCATATCATTGTTCTCCGAATGCAGTTTGCGAGTGCTTGGCGAATCCGATGCAAACTTACGGCAACGGCGTTCGCCCTTCGATTCAGGGATTCGGCAATGGCCTTGATGGCCTCCTGTTTGCGATAATAGCGTTCCACCAACTGGCGTTGATCCGAAGCCAGTTCTTTCAAGCAATGCTCGAGCGCGCTGAAACGCTCTTCGGGTCCTTCAGTCTGGTCCATCTGTTTTTGGTGAATTGCCTCAAGGGTACTGTCTTCCTGAAAAACCAAGCGGTCCCGCGAGACTTTCTTTCGCGCTGCCCGGACTTGATTGAAGGCCACCTTGAACGCCCAAGGAAGAAACTCGCGCTTCGGATCGTATTCGTCCATCAGTAGCCAGAGTTTGCGATTGGTTTCCTGGAGCGCGTCGTGGGTCTGCTCGGGATCCCCCGTCAGGGAGTAGATGTAGGCAAAGAGCCTCCCCTGGGAGGAGGTCAGAAGCTCGACGTAACGGCTGGTTGTTTGTGCTGATTTCAAAATGGTTCCGGGTTTGTGTCCCGACGAGTAATGAGCACCAAAAGACAAGATGTTACAGTCAAGCGGAAATTTTCTGCAAACGGACAGCATACGCCACGCTGCTGAGTGAGTGTTTGTCGGTCTTGCCTGCGGGTAAAACGAGCGTTGCAGCCCGTGCTACTTGTTTCTTGTTCAATCATTTACAATCTTGTCTTTTAAAGGGGCATCTAACAATGCTCTGCAAGTGACAATGGTTTCTGTAGATTGGAAAACCTAAGATCGATAGGAACTCCACATGAAAAAACTTCTCATTACTATCGCGTTTGTCGGCCTTGCCTTGGCCGTGCTTTATCCCTTTCGCGGGATATTTCCTCCCTTGTACTATGCTCAGTACAACGCCGTGGAAGACAGACTGGATGATATTGAAGGCTTGCGGATTCACGATTCTTGGCAACACAAGGATATCCGTTTGGAAGATTGTGGGTTTGATGTCGTTATCGATGACCGAAACGCCTCTCTGACC
>CALBIN010000368.1 GCA_937893275.1 uncultured Opitutia bacterium
GGCCTTGATCGTTCTACCCTCACTGTTCGTCCAATCATGAATCTCAGACTGAGCGAGAGCGATCTGGGTAGTAGAAATCAAGAGTAGGATAAAAAACTTAATAGATTTCATTTCTACGACTTTGCCCAAAGAAAGAAAAACGTCAAACATCGGTGGCCAGTTCGGGCAACTCTGATGCTATGGCATCGGCGAGAATGCGGCCAGCGACGGGCAATCGGTATCGATCCCCTTCCCTTTTCACCAATCCTTCGTTCTCAAAACGTCGGAAGAACAGGCGCAAAGGATCAAAGGCAGAGAACGGGACTGAAAACCGGCGACCGATCTCAGCGAAATCGAAACCCGCGTTGAGTCGAAGCCCGAAGAGCACGGAATCGTGGGCAAGGCTTCTGTCGGAAAGCGCTTCGACGTCCTCAACCGGGGAAGCATTGTTTTCTTCGAGAGAGTGGCCCCATGCCTCGAGGTTGGAAACGTTGCGGTAACGTTTACCGCCGAATTGAGAAGCAGCCGAAGGTCCATAACCCAGCCACTCGTTCATTCGCCAAGTATTCAGGTTGTGAAGAGATTCCATGCCTATCCGAGCGAAATTGGAAATCTCGTACTGGCCGTAACCACGGCTAGGCAGGTACTCCCACGCCAATTCGTAAAAAGCCGCCTCCCGATCGGGATCTATACTGAGTTCCCCCTTGGCCAAGCGCGCATACAATGCCGTGTCCTCCTCAAAGGTGAGACAGTAGGTGGAAATGTGCTCGGGGCTCAGTTCGACCGCCCGGCTAAGATCGCCTTCCCATTGCTCGATTGTTTGCCCGGGAGCGCCGAAGATAAGGTCCAAGTTGACGGATTCGAAACCCATGCCTCGAATCAGATCGTAAGCGGTCAGAGCTTTTTCGGGAGGATGCCGGCGACCCATTTCGCCCAAAAGTTCAGCATCGAAGGTTTGTACCCCCAACGATACACGGGTCACGCCGCCTGCCTTAAGTGCCCCCAGCTTTTCCGGAGTTACTTCATTAGGCGCTAATTCCACGCTCCATTCCTTCACCTCGTCGCCGGCCTTTTCCCGCACAATTTCGCACAACTCGGAAAGTTCATCGGGCGAAAGCACTCCCGGCGTCCCCCCGCCGATGAAAATCGTCTCCACCGAACGAGGTGGCGCAATCCGCATAAACTCTCGCCTCAACCAAATTATGTAACTTTTGATTGAGTTTTTTCTTGGTTTCTCTTGGTAGAACGCGCAAAAGTCACATGTGGACGAGCAGAACGGCACATGGACGTATACGCCAAGCGAGTTTTGCTCTGCCTTGTTTTTATCTTGAACGTTCATGCCAAATTCACAGACAAAGAAATCATAAACCTCTTAATGACAATGCAACGCTTATTTCTCAAGTCCTTCATGGTCGCAACCGCTCTTTTCTGGTTAGCCGGTTGCAACAAGCCAAGTTTCATAAACCTCACGTCGGGGAACCTGAACCAGAATCCATCCGGCATCTACACCATGCAGACCGAGATCGACCTACAGGACCGGAACATCGTCGAAGGTTCCTTACAAGTATTCGCCATCATCGGCGGACAAGAGGTACCGATGGTTACCGATCAATTGAACAACCGGATATGGAGTTGCGACTACAAACTCCCCGCAGGTTACGATGAGGCCGCTTATTACTTCCGAGCCGATTATGAGGTAAACAAAAGCGGATCGACTCGTAAAAAGGAAAAAAAGAGCAAGTTACAGCGCTTCAGCTTGGAAAACCGCTACGTCGGCAACCTCGCCGCCTACCGGGCTCCCGTCGGTTCCGAGATCGCGGTGCAGGGACGCGGTTTCACTCGGCACGACAACGTTCGCTTCGGTGGCCAAGCCACCCAAACCAAATATCTTTCGGAAAATGAAATTAGATTCGTGGTACCCGCCCTGCCCGCAGGAGTCGACTACCCTGTACAGCTCATCGGCGGACCCTACGGCAGCTTGGACGTGGGAGATTTCCGTATCGACGAAAGCTCCTTGAGCGTATCCCCGCAAAGAATTGAAATTTCTTCAGGGGAAAGCGACATACTGCTGTTCAAGATAGACTTCGAGGCCCCCGCGGGCGGATTGCCCGTCCAAGTCGAAACCGACGTACCAGCCTCCGTAATCATGCCCGAGGCTCGTATCCAAGAAGGTGCCCGCACCGCCAACATTCCCATCAAGGGCGGACAAGCCGGCACAGGCAACCTCTTCATAAAGGTGCCTGGTCTTAAGGAAGTCACCATACCCATAAAGGTACTATAGTTTACTCAGTTGCCGTCA
>CALBIN010000369.1 GCA_937893275.1 uncultured Opitutia bacterium
GTTGCCTGCGGTGTCGGGGCGAATTCCTGATTCAGTAGGTCCAAAATCGATTTCGAAATAGTCGCCTATTCTAGTTTCCCCGTTAACCACCTCTTGCCTGTATGAGCCACTGATACCGTACTTACTTACGTATTCTCCAGAATCAAAAGAATACAACGTCGCCCATCTTCAGCTGAACCCGGTCGCGAGCAGTCATTGGGTGCCACCACAATTTTACGGTTCCACGATAAGCCTCTATGTCAAATGGTTCACTCACATCTTTGGCCGCGGTCCCTCCTGCCGGTGGAGGGAGAGGAATGTCGGCGACGTATTTTGATGCCATGGGGTCGAACAATACCTGATCGGCTTGTTTTTCGTTCGAAATTCCTTTAAGTGCCCCGGATAGGGTTTGGAATTCACGATCCAATCCATCGCGCTCGCTGGAGGTACTCATAAAGTCAGCCGCTTTATAAGCCAAGTCGGACATGCGGGACACGATGGCATCGACCGTATGGAGAGAACTCATCTGATACTGTGTGAGTGCGATGGCATTGTCCAAATTATCTCTGGCAACGCGTTCCGTATTCGTCCGGGAGGCAAGGCCGGCAGCGAAACTTATATTTCCACCGTCGCCATTGTTTTGTTTCTCTCCGGACGACAAACGACGAACCGACTCAAGGCTTTCGCGTTCACGAATGCCTTGATGCACTTGGCTTCGACTGGAAAAGACTGTTGAAATTATACTCAAGGCATGGCGGACGAATTTTCGTTTAGGACAAAGGGAATATTAGGCGAAGTAAGTTCAAAGGATCAGGTCGAGGATTCGCTTCGTGGAAAGTCTGGAGTGAAGCATTGCCCGTGATGTCGCCGACTCGAGGATTTGATTCTTGGCCATACGGGTGAGCTCCTGGCCCATATCTACCCCTGTGGTATTGCCTAATGCTATTTTCTCATGGTATGTCTTTCCACTGAGGACGTCCAGACGGGCTTCGAATGCAGCAATCTCTCCAGCCATGACGCCCATCTGATAACGAATATTACTGAGTTCCTCGCTCAAGGTGTCGAGAGAAGATGCAGCCAGTCTTGCTTTCTTTACGGAAAGGTGACTAAGATCAGAAAAACCAATCGCATTTAGCTCCAAAGTGCCTCCCTCCGAGTCCACCAAGACGGATTGGTCGGTGAGATTGCTTTTCTCAATCTCGGCGTAGTATTCCCACACGGTGCTGCTTCCTGCTTGGCGAGTGTAAGGAAAACCGCCCGGGGTGTTCTCAGCTTCATTTACCACGAATTTTATTTCGGTGTCGCCGTATGGGGAACCGGCCATTTTGGGATAATCGTCGTTCGTTTTGAAGCTCTTGTAATCAAAATTGTTATCCGAGTACCAATCCAGTTCGGTTTGAGTTGTGTTGGAGGGAAATTCGGTCTCGATGTCTTTGTCGTGCAAGGAAACGCCTGTATTGCCTGCGTCAGAAGTCGAGTTGTCGACGTTCGCCCCAAATTCCAGGGTAAAATAGTCGAAGTCCCCATTTAGTTGAGCGTTCGCCGAGTCGGGAAAGTTCAACCAGTGGTTGGATCGATATTCGCCGGAATCAAAAATCATGTTTGAACCGTGATAGACTTTCATGCGGTCCGTTTGCCATGTAGGGTTCCACCAAAGATGGACCTTGCCGCGCTTGGCCCCTATATCCACGGTCTGCTCTTGCGCCTCCCAACCACCGTCCGAGACTCCAAGAACGGGAAACCGTCCTTCGTATCGCGCCGCCAAAGGATCGAACAACTTGGAGCCGAATTGCTTTTCTGAGGAGATGCCAGAAAGACTTTGATTAAGGGCAGCAAACTCGATGTCTAAGTCCTCTCGATCATAGTCATTCAGCATAGGATCGGTGGAACTATAAGCGAGTTCCTCCATCCGTGAAAGAATCCTGGCGACAGTCTTTACCCCATCGGATTGAGTTTGAACAAACGACAAAGCATGCTGGATATTGCCTTTTGCGGCCTCCTCGGTTTTCAAGCGGGCTTGTATTCCCGAAGAAAAACGATGACCTCCTAAATCTGAAACTTGGCCATTAGTTCCTTCAAATTTGTTGCCGGATGAAAGCAATCTGGACGAATGCAACAATTCTCGTTGGCGAATTCGCGAACGAGCGATATGCATTGATGTATCGGCAGTGTAGCCGATGACCATAAAAAAACCCTGATTGAGTTAAGCAACCGTGGACACTATCCTTAGTGGGCCGGTAGCAGTAAAACTCATCACTTCCTTGCGATTAACTTAACTATTTGCGCATGCGATATTCAATGTCAAGTGATCAAATGAATTTTATTTTCCACGAACAAGTCGAAGCAGTTTTCGTAGTTCCTCTTGCA
>CALBIN010000370.1 GCA_937893275.1 uncultured Opitutia bacterium
ATGCCCGCGGGACTCACGGCATCTCTTTCCCGCGACGAGTTCCTCCACCTCACGGCGTTCCTATCCGCCCTAGGCAAGGAAGGATCCTATCGATACCCCAAAGAAGCTTTCGTACGATCCGTGGAAGTACCCAGTTCCGAAAGCGCCCGCACCTTAAAACAGGCCAACAACTTTCTCAAAGACTCGACCGAACGCTCGAACAAGCTCCACGCTCTCGTAAACGGCTCCATACCCTTGGCCGAAATACCTGCATCACCGAACGGCAACCGTTATCTCCGTTTTCGACTGCAAGCCGACGTACCCGAGGAAATTCGCTTTTCGCTCGACGAAGCGAATGGTCTTCACATGCAACACGAAGGTCGTCGCGTCTACTTTCAACCACAAGCCAAAATGTTCAAGCATTCGGTAAAAAGCGGTACGCATACCTATGTGCTCACCATTACATCTCAATATCCCGCCGACGGCATCAAATTGAGATTCCATTCGGCATCAGCAAAAGTTCGTCTTCTAGATTAAGGTACGAGTCGGCCAATGTATTTTTTGCTCGTCGAGAAAAGTTAGTCCCTGAAAAGGTTAGTTACAATAGAGCAAGATTTTGTAATGGCAGAAAACTCTCCTAATGAGGCATAATTCGGGTTACTACATTGCTTTGAAATGAATTCTTTACGCATTAGGCTACTCGCCGTCCTAGCGGGACTAGCGATTATTGGAAGCGGGTACTTATTGATTCATGAAGAAGAAAAAACGAACTGGATCATATCGGGAGGCGAAACGGGCGGACACTATAACGAGGTAGCTAAGGCAATTGCTCTTGTTCTTCGCAATTCTAATGGGTGGAAGGTCGAAGTTACAGGGAGTTCAGGAAGCGGAGAGAACCTGACTCGCTTGGCAAAGGGAGAGGTCGACCTTTGCCTTGTGCAAAACGATTTGCCACGAGGCGAAGTCGGCAGAGCCGCAACCGCACTTTACGAAGAGGTCCTGCATGTAATCATTAAGGATGAAAACAAGACCTTGACTGACTTGGCAGGCGCAACAGTTTCCATCGGTCCCAAAGGAGGAGGCACGGAGACCTTGGCAATTGCCCTGTTTAAGCAATTCGGGATTTCCAACAATCTCGTCCAGTGGCGAATGGAGAGCTTGAAGGATGGACTAGTAAGCTTGAGGGGAGGAGAGACGGAAGCTGTATGCGTAGTCACCGGAATCGGCAATGCTATGATTAGTGAGGCATTGAGAAAAGGGGATCTCAATCTCTTGCATCTAGGCAAGGAACCAGCGGCGAACTTGTCTCTAGCTTACCCCTTCATTCACCAAGCCGAGATTCCCTCAGGTGCGTATCCCATTGAGGCCGGCAAAGGTTTGCCTCGTGAGAAATTACCTACCATTGGTACAGACGTCATCCTAGCTTGTTCAAGCGATTTATCCGACTCCGCCGCATTACAGCTCACCAAAAGCCTAAGCGAAGGTCGTGGATCTCTGGCGATCAAGCAACCGTTGCTAGCTCAACTGACCTCCCCGATCTTGCCCCACCATCAGTTCCCCCTTCATGAAGGAACTCGTCAATACTACGAAAGAGACGAGCCGACCTTTATACAAAACTGGTCTGACCCCATTGCCTTGCTCGTCTCTCTTCTAGCTATTGCATGGGGAATCGGAGTAACCTTGCGTGAACTGTTTTTGCGACGCCGCAAGGACAGCTTGGATGTTTATTTCGAACAGGTCGACGAGATAACTTCCGAACTGGTAAAAGGTACGGAACCAGAACGCATTCAAGCTATTGCGAGCAAAC
>CALBIN010000371.1 GCA_937893275.1 uncultured Opitutia bacterium
TGATACTGGACCATTCGAAAATTATAATATGAGCCTTCATGATGATGACGGAACTCTTAGAGCCCTTGAATATGAAATGGACAACACTTCAGGCGGTTCTTATGCTTCCGTAGAGATCGGCACAGGAGGCTCTAATACCGTCGGTGCTATAGGGGACAGCGCCACTGTACGCACGGCGACTATTACTCTTCGTGATGGAACTGCACTTGATCTTGCCAATATCGGCGACACAATTGTGAGTAATCTGTCAGACGACGTCAGTACCGCCAACATAGCAGGGCACGCCTCCAATGAGGCGGATCTCACCGTATTAGCCCGCAGTACCAGCACAACTTATACCTATTCCGGAGTTATTTCAAACAAAGTCGACATCCATAAAATCGGTGCAGGTACCCAAGAGCTTACGGGAGCCGTAAACACTACAGGAGTTCTTTCTATTGACGAGGGACCTTTAACCCTAAAACCGGGTTCTAACCTTACTCAAAGTTTTGAATATCTCACTGACGATGGTACTCCCGGCACCTTGTCCATTGATAACACTAATGGCGCTGCTCACGTCGTGGAACTAGGCTTTGCCACCACCACTGTTGCCCAAACCTTTACTGGTGCAATTACGCTTAGCGATTCGGGGACCAACACCCTGAAAGTCGGTGGTGTGACGGCCACTGATTTCGATGATCACCAAATATTATCCGGCAATATTGGCGACGATGGTTCCGGCGCCACCCTCAAGAAGACAGGTAGCGGCAAGCTGACGCTCAGTGGTTCAGGCAGCAATTTCACGGGAGGAGTAACGATCGCCGATGGTGGGGGTGCGGTCGACGGCGGTATAGTGGTGGCAGGTCATGCCAACGCTTTGGGAACTGGAACCACCACTATCGAGCACGGAAAGCTTTCCGTGGCCGGAGGAATTACAGTGGCCAACACAATTGCCGGGCAGGGTACAAACGACAATACTGACATGAAGAGCGTTATTGGCGGCGGCGTTGGTAATAGCGTGGGGACTATCACAAATGGTGGAAGTATTCTAAATATTGGTAGCGGGAATGGGGAAGTAGACGTAGTGAGTCCCGGTATCGCTCATGCATCTTCCATGACCAATGGCACCAGCGACTATCAGGTAATAGCAGGCAATAAGGACGATTCCGATCCCGCTGCCGTTGATGTTACAAACAGCATCGGCACGATGAAGATCACCAACCTCGGACTGAAGGCTGGTGGAGTTTTCGACTGGGAAATTAGGGATTTCGAAGGCGGTAACGGTGCTGGCGCAGACTGGGACGTATTGCAGTTCGACTCACTTACTCTGGGAGCCAAAAGTGATAGATTTGCCATTAATATTTACGGCGTGGCGCCTGATGGTTCCGCGGGGAAGCAGGATTTCAGTGTTTCAGCTGCAGGTTCGAAAAATCTTTTGAACAAAACTGGTAGCTTTGCTTTTCTTACCGGAGGAACAGTTTCCTGGACTGGAGGAAGTCAATGGTCGGACACCGAAATCAACGATTACTTTGTGATAAATGCGGATGCATTCCACTCTTCAAATAGTTACTGGGGTAATGGTGGTTGGGGAGTTTCCTACTCTGGAGGCAACTTCATTCTCGGCTATTCCGCAGTGCCGGAACCTTCGACCTATGTTATGGTCACGGGGCTCTTGATGTTGCCGGGTTTTCAGTTCCTTCGTCGTTTTCGTAGGCGTAAGAACAAGGGCGAGTAGAAACTTTGCTCGTGACGCGTTTGCGGGGCTAGTTAATCCGTCTTAGACGGTTCTTCTCGGAATTCGATCAGTTCGCTCAAGGAAGAGAAGTGTTCGGTGAGGGTACCAAAGGGTTCGATCTTGCCGATGATTCGGCGAAAGGCCTCCCGCTTTTTGCTCTGCAGTTCGCAAACTCTTTCCTCTACCGTCCCCTTCGCAATCAGACGATAGACGAAAGTCGGCTTTTTTCGACCGATGCGGTGGGCTCGATCGATTGCCTGTTCCTCAGTCGCGGGATTCCACCACGGATCCATGAGGAATACGTAGTCTGCCGTGCGCAAAGTGACTCCCAGACCCGCGGCTTTCAGGGAAGCCAGCATCACTGCCGGCTCCTTTGTTTCCTCGAATGCCTTTACTGGTGCTCCGCGGTCGCGTGTGTTCCCAGTCAATTGGTAGAGGGGGACGTTCGGCAAAGCTTCCCGAATCAATTTCTTGAGTATGGCCAAGTAGGAAGTGAACTGGCTGAAAATCAAGGTTTTGGAGCCGGAGGCAACCAAATCCGGTAGCTTTCCCATTAGGAGATCGGTCTTGCCGCCGGATGGAGTGGAACCCTTTCGCCAAGGAAGTAGGGAGGCATCGCAACAGGTTTGCCGAAGCCGAGTGAGGAGAGAAAATATATGAGTCGGGGCGTTCTTCATGCCGGCATTCAGGTCGTCGCCGTGTTCGGCTTGAGCGCCGTTTGCGAGAATGCGATATTCCCGACTTTGTTCCTCGGTAAGCGAGCAGACCAGGTTTGTTTCCCATTTCGGAGGCAGTTCTTTCGCTACTTCGGCTTTTATTCTGCGAAGTACGAATGGAGCGACTTGGTTGCGAAGTAGATCGGCGGTTTCGCCGGGGTTTTCCTGAAGGGCGAGTTCCAGTTCCCGTCGACTGCCCAATAGCCCCGGCATCAAGTATCGAAAGATAGTCCAGAGATCGAGAGGGGAATTTTCGATCGGGGTGCCCGATAGAGCGAGTCTCCTTTCCGCTTGAATTGCCACGCAGGCTTGCGTCACCTTGGCTTTTGGGTTCTTGATGATCTGTGCTTCGTCCAATGCTGCATAACGAAATTGTATCTTGTCTAGGGATGCCCGATGTCTCCTGAGTTGGGTATAACTGGCCAACCAAAGACAGGATTCAACCGTATCCTCGAACAACGAGCCTTTTCTTAGTACTCGAACCTTTACTCGGGGAAAACGTTCGTTGATTTCTTTTATCCACACGGGGACCACGGCGGCAGGACAGACCACGAGGTCGGGCAGATCTTTTTTCGTCCTTTTTTGCAGTAGCGCTAGAGTCTGGATCGTTTTTCCGAGACCCATCTCATCGGCCAACAGACCGTGGCAACCTAGTCTGTGGAGACTTCTTAGGCGAGCCACTCCCTGTTTCTGGTAGGGGCGCATGAAGGCGGGGAGCGAAAGGTTTCTTGTTCCATTTTCGGCCTCCGTTACTGATTTTTGCCATAGAGCAAGCCCGCCATCCGGCTGTGCCCTCAGATATTTTCGCGCAAAAAGAGAGAAGAGCATGTACCGAGGCCACTGTGTTTGCGTGCCCTTGTCTCGTTCGCGACGCCACCATTCGAAGTCCTCCAATTGTTCCGTGGCGAGTTGCACCAATCCCTGTCCCGGCACAAAGGTTATGCCACCTCGAGCTCGACCAATTCGGCGGGATTGAACGGCATTCAGCTTGAAGTTGTTGATGTGAAACCTTTCTCGCACGTTCATTCCCATGCCTTTGGTCGAGCGAGCTTCGAGTTCCCAATTCAGCCGGCGTTGCCCTCTGGGAAGAAGGGATGCGTCTCCCTTTAGCAAGATCTTGAAATGCTTTTGCCAGCCGGGAAGCACGTTTTCCGCGAACTCTGCCACAGTTTTCCATTTTCTAAGGCGAAAGAGCCCGTTTCGTTTTTCAAAGGAAAACCCTCGTTGACACGCCTTTGCCACAAAACTTAACAGGGTTTCCCTGTCGGTGTCATCTGGGTTCGGCTGAGATTTGGGCCCGTATACAGGCGTGAGCGACCGTCCTTTCTTCCACTTTGGCATAGCCGTTAGCCCTCCCGCAGTGGAAACTTCTAGAACTACGGCAAGGGAATAGATGGGGTCGGCGGTAACTTGTTCCTCGACCGGTTCGGCTCGGGGACTTTCGACATCGGAGGTCTCTTTCTCATGCGATTCTTCAGCGGTTTCCTCTTCGGATATCGGATGAAGCACTTGTTCCTCGCTCACCAATTCCTCGATCTCGTATAGTCCGGCGATTCCGATGGCACTCCCCAGTTCCGAGTCCAAGGTGGAGAAGCGCATCGCGGGTTTTCCATTGCTCCATTCAATTACTGAATAAGTTTTTTTACGCTCAATCTTTCTGGAGACGATGGCTTGGTCGAGCTGCAGATCTATGGCGGTAATGGCTCCTTGGCGGTAGAGCTCTCGACCCGAGTCCAGGGTGGATTGTTCGAATTGAGGTTCCCAGTTGGCTCGAGCCAATTTCAAGAGCCAAGAATCAATTGCTTCTCGAGTAAACGTGCGGGATGGACCTCCGTTAATCATATTAGAGAGCTTTTGGACTCAATGGCAAAAGGAATAAATCCTTCACCGTAGAGTGTCGCGTTTTTACCCTGCAAGCTGAAAGCCAAAAAGTTATCCACAAACGGCTTTGGCTGATCTGGAGCTTTCCTCCATCGCCCATTTGTAGGTCTCTGCGTAGAATGCCGCCGGCTCCTTCCAAGATGCCTCTCTCATCATGGCATTCCTCCTCATGAGCTTCAGCTTTTTTTCTTCGGCGAATATTTTGCAGGCACTCCTAAACGTAGGATTGAGAGAAGCTTGTTTTATGTTCTTCAAGAGCAGACCGTTTGCTGTTTTCGGGTGTTTCTTCAGGTCTTTGATGGTGTCGACCAACCCTCCCGTGCTGTTTGCGATGGGAAGGGAACCGTACCGCATTGCGTATTGTTGGGCGAGACCGCAAGGTTCGAACCGGCTTGGCATCAGAAAAAAATCGGTACCGGCAAATATTCGTCGAGCGAGACCGTCGTCGAAACCGATGTAGGTGCTGACTCTTTCAGGGTAACGATGCGCAAGGTTTGAAAAAGCCTTTTCCTGCACAGGGTCACCACTGCCGAGTAATACGAATTGGAAGTCATTATTCTCTAGTAGTTCAGGTAGAGATTCGGCAAGCGCATCAAGACCTTTTTGCCAATATAGCCTTGAAACCGAGCCGAAGAGCGGAAGAGAGGGCTTGTACGGCAGATTCAATTCTTTTGATAGGGCTTCACGACAGGCTTTTTTGCCCGTTTCGACTGTGTTCAAGCTAAACGGGTGAGGGAGTGTCGAGTCTTTGGCGGGGTTCCATGCTTCTTCGTCCATGCCGTTGAGAATCCCTACGAGGTCGGCGGCTCGATAGACGAGAGAGGGATCCAGTCCGTGTCCGTGGATCTCGGTGCGAATTTCCTCGGCGTAAGTTGGACTCACGGTAGTAATCTTGTCGGCGTGCTGAATTCCTCCCTTTAACAGATTTAGCCTGCCGAAGTGTTCAAATCCTTCCATTTGAAAGTAGGATTGCGGCAAGTTTGATATCTCGAACTTTTCAGGGGAGAAGGATCCTTGGTGTTCTAGATTATGTATTGTCAGCACGCTGGCTGCTCGGACTTGTCCTTTGGTCGCCGGGATTGCGTTCAGGCAAGCGGGCAATGCGGCAGCCATCCAGTCGTGGGCATGGTATACGTCGGGTGTCCACCCTACGAGTCGGGGAAGGTCGATGGCCGATCGACAAATCACGAAGGAGCGTTCGGCATTGTCAGGGAAGTCCCCTTGGGATCCGGCATAGATGTCCGGACGGTCGAAGAAACCCTTGTGTTCGATGAGGTAGACGGGGACATCGGTTCCGGGCAGGCGCGTTTCCACTAATCGCGGATAGCAGAGCTGGGAGCCAATCCTAATGCGAAGTTTACCTGCGATTCGTTTGCTCTTGAGACCATCGAGGGAACCCCGATGAAGGGGGCAGATCACGCGAACGTCCACGCCTGCTTCCTTCAGTGCAGGTGGCAATGCGCCCACGACGTCGCCGAGTCCTCCTGTTCTCGCCAAGGGGGAGACTTCTGGGCTTACGAAGAGAACTTTCACCGATCGAATGGCTTAAACGGAATCATTATTTCCTTCTCATGGCTTAGGGTGGTCTTAAGGCAACCTCATTCGTCAAAATTCCATGTGGAATCCGTACTTGCTCAACAGTTTTCTCCGGAGTAGGCTTAATGACTTCTAATTTCCTCAATCTATCCGGATAACCCAAGTCATCCCTGATGCTTATTCTGCATGCCGGTCTGTCATCCCGTCGATTACTTCGACTGGCAGGCATCTTATTTCCTCATTTTAATTGATGCGCAATTTGCACGCTTATTGGCGGATGGAGTACTTGAGCGTTCCACCGGAGGGAGAGGACGATGGCAATCCGTTCATCAGGCTGCCTGCGCATGGGGACGACCAGGCCGTGTACATTGTTCATCGAGCTAAGTACGCTTACCTTATCTTGAACAAGTATCCCTACAATCCCGGTCACTTGCTGGCGGTCCCTTTCCGCGAGGTTCCTCGCCTGCGTGACCTCGGGGCAGATGAGCGAATCGACTTGATGGACTTGATCGCATTTGCTCAGGATATCCTTGAAGATGCCTTTTCGCCGGATGGTTTCAACATCGGTATCAACGAAGGTGCTACCGGCGGAGCGGGAATACCTTCGCATATGCATGCCCATGTCGTGCCGCGCTGGAAGTCGGACACTAATTTCATGCCGGTTTTGGCTGATACTCGAGTACTGCCGGAATCCCTTGATGCCACCTGTGACAAACTTTGCGCCTGCGTTGCCGCTCGGCTTGGATAACTCGCTCATGTCTTTCACGGAAATCGAATTCGAGAGCGAGCGCTTCCTCCACACCCTCTATGGCGAAAGCCCCGAGAACTTGCGTCTGGTTGAAAATGTACTCGGCGCGACTCTTGTCGCCCGTGGCGGCGTTTTGCGAATCGAAGGAGACGAGGAGTCCTTGGCTCGAAGTCAGGAATTATTTGAGCTTTTGCGCATCGGGCGGGAGCAAGGGTTTTCTCCTCGGAATGGCGATTTCAATAGAATCTTGAGCAAGGTGGCGGAGGGCAAGGGTGAAGAGTTTCGCGAACTGTTCGATGAGCCCTTGGTCCTCAAGCTCCGTAAAACCAGCGTGGTGCCCCGCAACCTTTCGCAAAAAAAATACCTGCGGAAAATCATGGAGAACGACGTCGTCTTTGGCCTTGGGCCGGCGGGTACGGGAAAGACTTTTCTTGCGATGGCGGCGGCCTTGGATTCATTGTTGCGCGGCGAGGTCGAAAAAATAATCTTGGCTCGACCCGCCGTCGAAGCGGGGGAAGCCCTCGGATTTCTTCCCGGCGATTTGGAGGAAAAATTATTGCCCTATCTTCGCCCACTTTACGATGCGATGGACGAGTCTCTTGGTGCCGTGGAATCTCGGAGGCTGGTGGAAAGTGGAGTTGTCGAGATTGCTCCTTTGGCTTACATCCGGGGACGTACTTTGTCCAAGTGCTTCGCCTTGTTGGACGAGGCCCAGAATACTACATCTTCCCAGATGATGATGTTTCTGACTCGTCTTGGCGAGGGGAGTAAAATGGTGGTGACGGGCGACCTTACCCAAATCGATCTTCCCAGACGTTGGGATTCCGGATTAGTCCAATCCGTGAAGATTCTCGAGGGCTTGGACAAGATTCCCTTTCATCGATTTGATGAACGAGACGTGGTGCGGCATCCCTTGGTTAGCGACATCATTCGAGCTTACGACATCCACGCCGAGAATAACCAGCGGGATGCTGAAGCTAAAGGAGGTAAATCTCAAGGAAATGGTTAACCTCTTTTCTAGAAAATCTCGTAGAGGCCACGGACGTCGCGGCGGGCGGCGTAAGTCCGCCGACGACGATGAAGACGAGCATGAGGGGAAAGCCTATTCCTTTGGGCCTTTGCTTCGGCACCGATTAAGGCTCTCTGGTTTGACTCTTCTTTTTGCGACTGCCGTGGTGTTCATTTGTTTTGTGGGGCAGGATCCCCCCAAGGTTGGAACTTTGGGCGAAGTGGCGCCTGAAAACGTCTACTCCGATCGAAGTTTTAAGTACTCGAGCGGAGTTCTTCGACGGGAGCTTGAGGCTTGGGCCCGTACTTCGACACCCCTGGAATACTCCCGGGATTTCGCGGGTGAGGAACATTTTGCAAAGGCTCTCTTGCTCCTGAAGGATCGATTGGTTGCCAACATGGGCAAGGCGGGGGAATCCTTGAGCCTGGCCCGAGATGCCCTGAGGGAGGAATTGATGGTCACCTTTCGCTTGGAGATCGCGCCGGAAGAAATAAGTGTGCTGGGATTGGTTCGGAACGAACTGGGTTTGCGATCGATCTTCGATGAAATCACCGAAACCTTGGGTCATCTTCATGCCACGGGAGTATTGATAGATCCTTCGTCAGATCAGAAATTTCTTTCCGAGGCAAATGCGACCTTAGCCATTGCCAAGACAATGTCTGAAACTGCAAATAATCTACCTGTCATTGGCGGAGTGGACGCTGGTCTCGAATTACTTTTCGACATGGTTCCGGTACGGATTCGTTTCCCTCATTTTGCGAACTTCATATCCGAAGTCCGTACCCGAATCGAAGAAGACGGTCCGTTCCCGGCTGACGGACTGACCTTTGGGGACGTTATCGCCATGGCCGATTCAAATTCTTCGGTCGAGGTTCTCCAGTTGCGGGATGAACTGGCAGCAGCTTTTTCATCCTTAGCCAGTCAAGGATTGTTTTTGCGCACCGTGGATAGATCCAAGACCGTACAGGCTCAAGATCGCAAGATTGCCGCTATCCAACCGGCTAATTACGAAGTTGGGGTTAGCGAGGGCGACGTCATTCTTCGCAAGGGCGATGAAGTGACCGAAGACGCCATGGAGAAATATAAGAGGTTCCTCGATTTGTCGGCAGATGAGAGCGATTTATTGGCTCGCCGAATCCTTCTGACTTGTACGACTTTTCTTTGCTCTCTGCTCTATATAAGTTTGGTTCTTCCGAATTTTTGGCGAAGTGGTGCCAAGACTGGTATTGTGGCCACTGCGGTATTGGGTAACCTGTTGCTTTCGCGTGGTGTCATCGAACTTGGAGGGACGGGCCTTTTCGGTGGCAATCCCTTGCTCGTGGGCATGTTGCCCTACTTGCTCCCGGTGGCATTTTCCTCAATGGTGGTGATGATTACCGTGGGACCACGAATGGGGGCAGTCGCCGCGTTGATGACGAGTACCTTCCACGCCGCCATGCAGGACACGGGAGTCGAGTCGCTGGTTATTTCTCTAGGGGCTTCTCTCATGGGAGCCTTTTTCTGCAAGGACGTTCGTCTTAGAGGCAGCACACTGAAGGCGGGAACCATGGCGGGTGTTGTCGCCGCCGTATTTGCGATCGCCATTGGCATGATCGCCGGAAGTACACTCACCTCCATATTCAATCACGGTGTTGCGGCTTTGTTGACAGGTCTTGTTACGGGTGGTCTGGTTCTTGGAGCCTTGCCGATTTTCGAGCGTGTGTTCAAGGTAGCGACCGATGTTACGCTCTTTGAGTTGACTGACTACAATCATCCTCTTTTGCGTCGGATGCAAGTGGAGGCTCCCGGAAGTTATCATCATAGTTTGATGGTGGCGAATCTTGCGGAAAACGCGGCGGCCGCCGCAGGTGCAAATCCTTTGCTTTGTAGAGCTTGCTCACTCTTTCACGACATCGGGAAGATGAAGCAACCCGAGTATTTTACTGAAAACCAGACGGCCCACACGAATCCTCATTCTCGACGGAATCCCGCCATGAGCGCACTCATCATCAAGAGCCACGTCAAGGAAGGTGTGGAAATGGCTCGTGAACATCGCCTGCCCAAGGTCGTGCGCGACGTTATCCGGCAACATCATGGGACCACCTTGGTTAAGTACTTCTATCACGAAGCCAAAAAACAGGTTCGGCAGGAAAGGCTGCCCCTCGGGGAGGGTGCCGATCTGGATGAACCCGACGAAAGCACTTACCGCTACGATGGTCCCAAGCCGAGGTTTCGCGAAAGCGCTATTATCTTCTTCGCCGATTCCGTTGAAGCCGCTGCTCGTAGCTTGCGCAAGGTGACCAAGCACAGTGTGGAGGAGCTGCTGGAGGCCATTTTTGTCGACCGATTGGAGGATGGGCAACTCGACGAGTGTCCCCTTACTCTTGAAGAGATCGCCGCTATCAAGTCCAGTTTTATCTCAACCATTCTCAATATGCTTCATTCCCGCATCGAGTATCCCGAGGACGAAAAGCCAAAAAAGAAGGGTGGAGGTAGAGATAAGCGGAATGTGAAGAAAAATTCCGAGGAGAATGTGGAGAATGCCGGACAACCCGATTCGGCTTGAAGCAAACAATCGATTTGAGCGCCTCGATTTTGCGAACGAGTCGCTTATAGTCCTTTTTGATCACCTTCACTCTTCCCGCCCTGATCATGGGCTTGCTGGAGAGCTGTCCCTCGCGTTTCTTGGCGATTCGGAACTGGCTTCCATCCATGCGGATTTCTTGGCAGATCCCACTCCCACCGACGTTATCACCTTTCCGGGAGAAGCGGCCGAAGGTCTTGCCGGTGAAATCTGCGTTTCCG
>CALBIN010000372.1 GCA_937893275.1 uncultured Opitutia bacterium
CCGCGCTTCCCTTCGCGATGCTCTTCCAAGCGACGATCAACATCCAGAGCAACTCCCGTATACAAGCTGTCGTCCTTGCAACGAACCAAATAGACGGACCACTTATCCATGAGAAGGAACGAACAGCGTTATTCGCTAAGAGAATCCGGGGCGTTCACATCGTAGGAACCCGTCGATTGATGAGGCGTCATAGGCCAATCGTCCGTACGAAACGGATAGGCCGGCAACTCACGGGCGTTCATCAATCCACCCGCAGGCAAGTTGGACCAACCGTAACGTACGGCCACGGGTTCGGCGACATCGTCGCTCCAAACAATTACGGAATAGGCCCCTTTGTCGACGCGGGCTCGAGCGTGGTGAAACTCACGATCTTTCCCAGCCAAGTAAAAACCAACCTCAACGTCTTGATCGAGCAACAAGCCTCGAGCGGTATCCTTTTCGAAACGAACGGCGACCTTGCCATCTTTTACCTCCATCGATTCGTAAACGGGACCACGCCACTCGATTGGGCGTTTGCCATAACCTTGCATCCCATACACCTCGGCCAGAGCCCAGCGAGCGGAACGTTCGCCAACGGGCAACTTCCGTTGTGGATGAATTCCGCCCGAAGTATTTGTATCGTAAGTGGCAACAAGCCCCGTGTTCTTGGTACGTTTCCAAGTCAAGAATTGGATTTCCCTGACAATACTGGCGTGATGGTTCATATCGTAGGTCATGGACCTCCGATTGCTCCAACCGGCGATTTGGATAATGCCAAAAGGCAAGTCAGGTTGACCGAAGACCTTGCGCCAATCTGAAATGACTGCGGGACAGGTCCTCGAGTAAGGCTTCCAACCAACGGTGAACGAATTGTTTTCACCCTGATAAAAAAGAACTCCGCGCACGGCGGCGCGTGAAATGGGAATGGTCATGCCGTTCATCATTCCTCCGGGTTGACCTTTGTCGTCGGGATTCTCATAAGCCTTGGAGTTCGGTCGACGGGGCTCACGCTCTCCCTTGGCCTCGGCCTCGGCTCGGACCTTCTCCCAGTTCTTGAGATCGGCCGCGTAACGCTTTTTGGCTCCTTCCTCTCTTCCTCCGGAAACCCAATCGTTACGAGCCGTCTCGAACTTATCAAAATAAGGCTTCATGGCAGGGATCGGCCTGAGGGTTTCCTTTGTCGCCCAATGTTGAGCCATGGTGCCGCCCCAAGAGATATCAATCAGTCCAACGGGCGAGTCCAACACGCGCCTCAAACGACGAGCGAAGTAATAGCCGACCGCCGTACAGTTTTCAGCTTGCTCGGGAACACACAGGCGCCAATTCCCCTCTGGTTTCGTGGGGCTCTCCACGGGAAAATTGTCTTGAGGCTCAAAGCGGGCAACCTTGGGCAAGCGAATGAAGCGTATCTCCGGATGGTTAACTGAAAGCATTTCGAGATCGGCGTCTCGGGTAGAACGAAGTGTCCATTCCATGTTACTCTGGCCACCACAGACCCAGACCTCGCCCACCAGAACGTCCTGAAGGGTTCGCCTTCCACTCTTGCTCGACACCATCAACTCACGCCCATCAAAGCTCTTCTTGATCGCGGGCAACTTGGTTGACCATTCACCTTTCGCGTCCACCTCTACCATAACGGAATGTCCCGCAAAACTAACCGTCACCTCCTCGCGAGGAGTTCCCCAACCCCAGACGGGAACCTCCTTGCCCGCCTGCAAGACCATATGGTCCCCGAACAGGTTTGGCAAACGAACCCCGGCATGAGAATTCATTCCAATTAACAAGAAAGAAACGAAGAGTAGGTGGACTGAGCTCATGACGGTATTGATGCACTTCAATGACGACTTGACGAGGCAAGAAAACGAAGTCTCTTAAGGTTTTAGGCGCTTTTACGCTTTCCCTTCGAGTACATTACTCCAAAGTCCGACCCAATCATGTCATACCTGTCACAAATACAAAACACAGAACAAGGTTGGTCTGAATCCAAGGCCCAACTCCTAGCCGTCGGAATCTTCCAGAACCAAGAACTGACGCCACTGGGACAAACGATCGACGAGCATCTCGCTGGCGTCATTTCAAAGGCCGTCCGCTTGGACGACCTGACGGGCAAACAGGGCGAAAGCCGAACTTTTTATGACGACGCACGAATAGTTCTTGTTATGGGCTTAGGCAAAAAAGAGGATTTTGACTCCGAAGCCATTCGCAAGGCGGGCGGATCCATTGCCAAAACGGCTTTGGCGATGAAAGTAACTTCACTCACCGTGGAATGCTTGTGCACTTGTTCAGAGGAACTGGATTGCCAAGCCCTGGCAGAAGGACTCGTCTTGGGCAGTTATCGCTTCAACTCTTATCGGACCGGCGACGAAGACGGTCCCGACTTGGAGGATGTCACCGTATTGGGAGGAGATGAGACCGGGCTGTCGAAGGGAGCAATCATAGCAAACGGAGTTTGCCTTGCTCGGGATCTTGGGAATCACCCGGCAAACGTGGCCACCCCCACCCGACTGGCCGAGGAAGCGCAGAGGATTGGTGCGAAATGCGGCATGAACGTAACCATCTTCGACCGGCAGGAAATCGTTGAACAAGGAATGGGCGCTTTGGCTGCCGTTGCCCAAGGAAGTGACGAACCTCCCAAGTTCATCACCCTTGAATACAGGGGCGGTCCCGAAAATCAAAAACCAATCGCCCTAGTGGGCAAGGGTCTCACTTTCGACAGCGGAGGCATCTCTATCAAGCCCTCTGGGAAAATGGATGAGATGAAGTTCGATATGTGCGGATCCGCCGTAGTGCTGGGAGTCATGCAAGCGGTCTCCATACTGAAACCCGCCTTGAATCTAATCGGCGTTATTCCCTCAACGGAAAATCTACTTGGAGCCAAAGCTTTCAAACCCGGAGATATTCTCAAGGCCTATAACGGTAAAACGATCGAGGTGCTTAACACCGATGCCGAGGGGCGCTTGATCTTGGCTGACGCCCTAAGTTACGTAACCAGGAAGCACGAACTCGAATACGCCTTGGATTTCGCAACCCTTACGGGGGCGGTTTTGGTCGCCCTCGGTCACCATACCACCGGCATCATGGGAACTGACGAAGAATTAATCAGCAAAGTAAAGGCATCTTCAGCCAAAACGGGAGAGAAGGTCTGGGACTTTCCACTCTGGGACGAATATTGCGACGAAGTGAAGTCAAAGGTGGCCGACGTCAAGAACCTCGGAAACGATAGAAACGCCGGCACGATCGCGGGCGGAGCCTTTCTAAAGGAGTTCGTGGAGAACGACACCCCTTGGGTACATTTCGACATCGCAGGCTCGGCTTGGGGCGAAAAAGAAAAAACCTACGGCCCGAAAACGGGAGCCACCGGCAACATGATACGCTTGGTCATTGATCTTCTTGAAATCTAGAAAGTTTGCCATGCCACCCGAAAAAGATGAAACTTTCACCTCCAAACATCGTTGAAGTAGAAAAAGAAACCTACAGGCTTCTAAGCCATAATACGAAAACCA
>CALBIN010000373.1 GCA_937893275.1 uncultured Opitutia bacterium
GTAACCGACACCGCCTTTGATGCCGCCTCCGGCCATCCACATCGAGAATCCTTTGACGTGGTGATCGCGACCAGCTCCACCTTTGCCCTGAAACATTGGGGTGCGTCCGAATTCCCCACCCCAGACAACGAGTGTGTCCTTAAGCATGTCTCGTTGCTTGAGATCTTGAATAAGTGCCCAAGTCGGCTTGTCGGTGAGACCACAGCATGTGTTCATGTATTTGACCAGTCCGCCATGATGATCCCAACCACGATGGTAGAGGTGAATGAAGCGTACGCCTCGCTCGGCTAGCCTTCTCGCGAGCAGGCAATTGGAGGCATAGGAACCATCGCCGGGCTTGGCCCCGTACATATCGAGGACGTGTTGAGGCTCCTTGGATACGTCCATCAAATCTGGAACCGAGGATTGCATGCGGAAGGCCATCTCGTAGGCAGCGATTCTGGTAGCCGTCTCAGGATCATTGATGCTTTTGTTCCGGTGGTGATCGAGGGCCGTTATGGCGTCGACAAGTTTCCCCTGTGTTTCAGCACTGGTTCCTGCCGGATTGCCGACGTAATGGACGGGGTCACCCGAAGAGTTGAACTCTACGCCTTGGTGGCGACTCGGGAGGAATCCGGCGCCCCATTGGCGTGATGCGATGGGCTGAGGGTTGCGTCCCCCGACACTCGTCATAACGACGAAACCGGGCAAGTCCTTCGATTCGCTACCAAGTCCGTAGTTCACCCAAGCCCCCATGGAGGGCCGACCATTGATCCCGGTGCCGGTGTTCATGAAGGTGTGCGCGGGATCGTGATTGATCTGTTCCGTAACCATCGATCGGACGATGGCTACGTCGTCCACCATCTTCGCTGTCCACGGTAGGAAATCGCTGACGTATTGGCCGCTTTTCCCATATGGCTTGAACTTTGTCAGATGCCCTTGAACCTTAAGCGCCTTGCCCTGAAGTTGGGCAATAGGTTGGCCCTTGGTGAAAGACTCGGGCATGGGTTTCCCGTTCATTTCATCCAACTTCGGCTTGTAGTCGAAAGTCTCTAAATGGGAGGGCCCCCCGGCCATGCACAGGAAAATAACCCGCTTTGCCTTTGCCTTTGGAAGCAGGTAAGAGGGGCGCTCGTCCTTGGGGCCACTTTCGGCCATCAAGAGATTGAGAGCGGTGGATCCGAGGCTCAAGCCAGAGCCGGCAAGGAATGCGCGTCGATTGATTTGTATGGGCGACATGTCAGCGTCGAAGGTTGGTTTCAGCCAAGTTGAGGATGCCGCGGGCTACAGTCGTCCAAGCGGCGTCCTCTGTGGTTTTCTGAGAGGTCAGCAGTTTCTTGAGAATGTTACGCTCGAAAGCGTCCGGTTTGCGGGAGACCGCTTCTCGGAAGGCAAAATCCAGACGCGAGTCTATGGCTGTCCCTTCCTCGTCCAGAATGCGCTTGGCGAAGGATTGGGCTGCTTCCACGAAAGTAGGGTCATTGAGCAAGACCAAGGCGGCCAGAGGTGTGTTGGAGTTAGGACGTTGAGCAGTGCACTCCTCTCGACGGGGGGCGTCGAAGGCCTTCATCATAGGATGGAGAAACTGTCGTTGCCAATGAACGTAGACACCTCGACGCCATTGACGTTCATCTTTGTGGTGGTCGTACTTGCGGGTCGGGAAATTGAGATGCCGATAATAGCCAGCGGGTTGGTAAGGCTTGATGCTTGCTCCGCCAACCTCCCGTACTAGAAGACCACTTATGGCTAGGGCGTTGTCGCGAATGGTTTCTGCGGGTAACCTGTAGGATGTTTGGAAACTTATCTTGTTTCCGGAACTAGAGGAAGTTTGTCGATAAGTGCGACTGAGGACGATTTCCTTCAGCAATGCCTTTATTCGCCAGTTCTTTTCAATGAGGCTTATGGACAAGTTGTCGAGGAGTTCGGGGTGCTCGGGCGGTTGACCTTGTCCGCCGAAGTCGGTCAGGTCGGGTGCCAAGCCTTGACCGAAGAGCAAATACCAGAGGCGATTGGCAAGAACTCGCGCGGTGAGTTTTCCGGCTCCCTTGTCGGCGTCCATGAGCCAGTTTGCCAAGTCCAGTCGGGTCAGGCGTTTTTCAGAGGCGAGGCTTCCCATGAATTCAGGTATCGCTGACTGCACTACGGGTCCGCTTTCGTCGAGCCAGTCGCCACGCGGCAAGATATGGGTGACCCGTGGCTGGGTGACCCGGGTGATCATGGTCTTTCGGGTAACCTTCTTGATTGCGTTCATCTCTGTCTTTAAAGCTTTTATTTCGTCTTGGAGCTTGGAGTCAGGGGGCTCTTCTTGGATCTTTTCCTTTTCGGTGATGGTTCTTTCCAGGGTTGCGATTCGAGTTCGTTGACTGCGACTTAATACGTTGATTTCCGGATCACGCCGAGTAGGCAAGCTGTTGCTGCCGTTTTTTAGATGAGCGGTATCGTCAATGTCGTCGAAGAAGGCTGCCATGGAGTAGAAATCCTTTGCC
>CALBIN010000374.1 GCA_937893275.1 uncultured Opitutia bacterium
CTCTAGAAAGTAGCGAAGGGATAATATTCTCATTCAAAAAGAGGGGCGGGCAACCGTCCCTCTTTTTTTTGTGCCTTGGCTACTGCGGGTCAGCGAATATTCACGACTCGTTTACGCTCCTCGTATTCCCAGCTTACGGTCACTTTCTGTCCCACCTTGATTGGGGCGAGTTGTTGGAGTACTTTCTTGTCGAGACCACCTCCGGCGGAAGGGTTGCCGCCGCGCCAGTGTGGGAGGTAACGTTCCACGGGACCTTTATCGAAGGGTTTCACGTCTATTGAGTTTTTGCTCTTTGCCACAACTGTTCCCCGGATAGTGCCTTTCTTGGATTTCGGGACCAGTGTCTCTACTTCGACTACGCGTGGCCGTTCTTCAAATTCCCATTTAACATGTACGCGATTGGTGGTAATGAGATTACGGATTTCCTCGAGCATCTTCTTCTCGAGACCTCCGCCGTCCTTTGGTAGCCCCCCTCGCCAGTGCGGAGTGAATCGCTTGGGTTCTTTGGCTCCGTCGGGCAACACGGTTATGGAGTTCTTGTCTTTTGAGATGAGTATGCCCTCGACGACTCCATTTTTCTCAAGAGCGTGAGAGTGGAGTGCGATGGAGAGCCATGTTAGAAGAGGGAGGATTAGGTGTTTCATTATATCAGTGAGTTTTGTTTGGGAATGCGGAGAGAATGAGTTATGTTACTTGTTGAATGTGCCGACTGGCTGTTATTGCTTGTTTCTTATCAACTTTTCTTACCAATCGTCGGTGCGAAAGGGGCTGGCTGGGAATCCTTCTCGATTGTAGAGGTTCGCCCCTAGGGGATTGGCTGAATATGCGTAACGTACTGCCACGGGTGTTGAGATGTCAGGGTGGGAGACTGTTACGGTATCTCCATCTATGACTGCATCGGACCAAACCCAGTGCCTGTCCTTTCCTGCTATGGCAAAGCGTTGAAGCTTGGCGTCGATTACTAATTCCTCAGTCGGTTTTAGCCCTTCCTTCTTGCCGATAATCAAACCTGTTCCGACATGGTCGAAGTGAATGCGAGCCTTGTTCCCGTCTATTTCGAGCTTTTTGAAGAGTGGTCCGCTGGGCACTATGTCTTTGCCATATGACTTAGCCAATCCCCATTGAGCCAGACGTTTTCCCACGTCTTGTTTGTTCTTGGGATGTATGTTGCCTGTTTCTCCAATGTCTAAGATTACGGCCATCCCGGAATGGAGAATGTCCAGAGCTTTTCTTTCAGCATCTCTTATGCGAGCGTAACCGTCTCCCCCGCTGGGTTCGTTCTTGTCGTTCGTGAAGTTTGCCAATTGTACCCAATAGAATGGGAAGTCTCCCTGTCCCCATACTTTGCGCCAACCTTTTACCAACCCATGTTTCTTGTGATAGTAGGATTCACCTTCGTTGCCATTGGATTCACCTTGGTACCAAATAGCTCCGCGAATGCCGTATGGAACCAGTGGGTGAATCATGCCGCGGTAGAGTCGAGTGGGATCTTGGTGACTAGTTCCTAGCCCCACGTAGGTCGAGGCAGGTTGCTTGGGAGGGAACTTGCCTGCCTTTACGGCTGTCTCTGCTTTTACCACCCATCGCTTGAGGTCTTTGATCGCGGCCAAGTGTCTCGTTTTGCCTTTATCCGTAGTCGGATCTACGGATTCGATGTGGTTTAGGACACCTTTGGCGAAATCCTGCTTCTCGATGATGCGAAAGCCTTCGGTCGGAATCCAGGGCTCGATGCGAGTTCCGCCCCACGAAGAGTTGATCAAGCCGATCGGAACTCCGAGTTTCTCGTGTAAGGTGCGGCCAAAGAAGTAGCCTACCGCAGTGAAGTTTCCAACACTGGCGGGAGAGCATACCTCCCAATTTGAATTAAAGGTGGTTTCATGAGAGTCCGAAGGGATCTTCGGCACCTTGATGTGGCGAATGTGAGGATAGTTGGCGGATTCCTTTTCTTCGGTGGGATTCAATGCACCGTTGACTGTCCATTCCATGTTCGACTGCCCGCTGCATATCCAAACTTCGCCTACTAGTATGTCCTTAAATGATAGGGTGCCACCTTTTCCCCCCGCGACCTTCAACACCCTTCCCTCGGCGTTTGCATTAAGGGGATCCAAGTCTGTTCGCCAGTATCCATGCTTTTCAGCTTTCGTTTTCTTTTTTTGGTCGGCAAATGTGATCGTGATTTCTTCGCCGGATTCGGCCCAGCCCCAAATGGGAAGGGCGAGATCCCGCTGGAGCACCATATGATCTCCGAATACCGCCGACAGGTTGATCTCGCATCGGAGTGGTTCCGTCGTCAAGACGAAGGTGCAAAACGTTAATGAACGCAGTAAAGTGGATCGAGTTAGGTTCATGGATTTGTTTCCTTCTGGAGAGGGACTTGGCCTTTTTCCCGCTTTGTTCGGATTTCAGTGGTGACCTCTATTCCAATCGGTGGGATCGGACGAACGTTCTCGGGGATATTGTCCTTTGGACCATCAGCAAAAAGTGCAGTCCATGAACAAGGCAGGAGTAGAAGCAGGTGCAGTCTGGTAATCATCGCCCTTATGGTTCCGCCCGCAGGATCTTTGGGCAAGCTTTGAAACTATTGAAACCTACTTTTGTCTAGGAAAGGTTTTATTTTCTTGAGTTCGCTGGCAAACGGGCAGCCCTGAACAAACTTTATC
>CALBIN010000375.1 GCA_937893275.1 uncultured Opitutia bacterium
CGCTTCTTCGCAGGACCTCGGAAAAGTCGATCAGACGATTGCGCTTCTTTTCCCCGCATGAGTTCAGCAGAGCCGGTCCACTGTAGCCGGTCCACTTCCAAGCCAGGGGATCGACCACGACACCCGCGCGAATCATATTCAGGTCGATGTACCGCATTATGAGTAACCGATAATCTTGGGCGTTTTTGTGATCTGGCGGTGGATTTCGCGCCCCCGGAGCGGGGCAACGCCGCATAGCGCAGGGTTTCAACCCTGCGTACATCGCCTCCTTAAGTCCTGCGCCCCGGAGTGGGCGCACGAAATTCCGATGGTTAGGAGGTCGTTGTTTCAAGATCTCTTCGTGCGGCCACTCCGGGGCGCGGTTTGTTTTTTTTGCGTGATGTCGGGGTTAAAACCCCGACCTATGCGGCGCTAGCCACTCCGTGGCAAAGAACAGGTCCACCACCGAATGAGGCGTTCATCGATAAAAAATATTGCTGCCACCCTAAGCTTAACGCTTACTCTTTTTGGATGCCAAAAATAGACGTAAGAACGTCGAATCATGGCACGTTTGTTAGAGCCGGGAAACACGGCCAAAAACAGCAGAGCTCCCAAGTGCTCCTCACTCGGTCGGCCATACTAAACTATGGAGAGACTAATCGGCTAACTTGATCACTACTTGATGATCAATGTAAGCGGGCAACGCGTTCTTTTCATAAACACCGGAGACATGTGGATCGCCTTGATCTGCGACTCGAATGCGCAGGCGGTACGCGTTCCCTTTTTCGATCGGCTTGATCAGATGTAGGGCATGGTCATGAATCGCAAAGTGCTCGATCACGCTCGTCGAATTGAAAAGGATGAAATCCACTTCAGCCCCTTCCGGGTCATGGGCATTCAGGTGAAATATTTCGCCGGGCGCGTTCGTTTTTAACGTTATTTCAGTTGGGATCGCTGTAGTTAAAACCGGTGCCTGGTTTACCGCGCTGAACACAAACCTTACCTGCCGAGGGCCATCCGGAGTAGAGACGGTGGATGATATGCTTGCCCCATTTTTTGGGAAAGGCCCTTTTCGAGTGATTTCACCAGACTTGCCATTGATGCTGAGGAATCGCGTGATCTCACCAGAAAGTGCAAAACCGCCATTCTCCTCAGGCGGCTTGAGCGTCGAGGTGCCAAAAGTAAGAATGACATCCCGCTGAAAAGCGTTCTCATAGATTTTGGTTTTTTGCCCGACGTTTGGATGAATCACCACGGTTTGTCCTTCCGTGCGACTTTGTTGAACCTCGCCAGCGGCTACTCTCTTCAAGCGAAATGCGTCGTTGTGGCCATCCCGGGTCAGATAGCAAATTACGGTGTTGCCATTCGGCAAGATCCAGGAGCGGGCTCCGCCAGCAGCCCGGTCGACTGGATGAGCCGATTCGAGCACGTAGGCGCCATTCAGCTCCAGTTTGATTTCCCTGAGCGGGCTTCCAACTGCTCCAGGAGGAACCCTGCTGTCATCATGCCCCCATTTGCTATCGGGGTGCTTGGCAAAGTTATTCAGGTCGCCATCTGAGGCCGTAAGCAGAATGCTCTCCTCGGCAAGTTCTTTGATCATGATACCCAGTGGTTTGTTGGATTGAACCACAAACGCCGCATTTGGATCTGAAGATTTTTCATTGAATATCACGATGCCCGTTTGTCTTGTTTTATCGGAATAGACGCTATGACGATCGTTGTTGTGCGCCGTCACCTGGTAGGGCTGCGTTGTCTTATATTGCTCGACGAATTGAACGAAATCTTGATTCGTCGGATGTGAGCCATCGCCAAGAACAAGGGCAAATTCATACTGACCATCCGCAACCTGCTCCCCATGATCGAAGAAGGCCGTCATCACATCGGCCTCGGAAATGGTCGTATGGTAGCAGTCTTCTGTCACATTATACGTCGTGGTTGAAACGCCACAACTTTTCTGCTTCACCCACTGGACTTGGAGCTTGGCTTTGCTGTCTTGCTTCGGAACAAAATAAGCAAAACCATGCGGACTGATTATTGTATGAGACTGATCCAGTGGCAGCTGTTGCGAGATGACGGGGAATTCAAGTTCCTGACGATCGATGTGGCATGTCAGCTTATTCGTATTCGTAAGCCATCTCTTCGGATCGGTCACATTGAGCCCGTGACTGGTATTCGCCTGGAGAATTCCTGTGACGATCGGGATATCGTTGATGCGTGTCTCAGGCGTAATGCCAGAACCAAGGCAAACCACCGTCTCATCAAAAAGAAAGCGTGACTTCCGAAAGCTAAGTCCCTTTTCAGATTTCTGGATCATTCCAAAAACCCCGTTGTGATGTTGGGAAACGGTATGCGTAAGGCAGTTTTTGGCCTCCTTTATGTAGGACGGGATCCCGTGTTTTTCGGCGGTCACCTCGACCGGGATCAGAGGCGAAAAGTCATACGCCGTAGCTCCAGGGAATCGCGCCCAATTAAAACCAAGATGATAAAAGCCGGGATTGATCCGCAAATAGCGGTCCGTTACATGGACAGTGCCGGAATACTGATTGCTCTCGGCTCGGCAACTGGCTTTTGGTTCCGTTGCAGAAAAATCTTTGCTTCTGCCGTTGATTCCCAAATTGGCGCGGCCGAAGGAGTGGAACATCCTTGCATGAGAATGTAGAGCAATATTGTAGCGTTCGATTGGGGCGACCGCTCTGATGTAAGCAGGGTTTAGCTTCGTCCTGTGTTGATAGTGATCGGGGAGTTGATCATTTTCGTAGCGTGCAATACCGGCGAGATAATAGGATAGCCAATTGCCTTCCTCGATTCCGGGTTTGATCATTCGCTCCTTTAGCATCTCGTCGACAAAAAGCCGGGGCATGAACTCGGAATACGGCACCTGTCCGTGAAAGCTGCCCCCTTTTCCGAAGGCAGGGCCTCGATTGGCCATTTGAGTCCGAGCTCTCTGGATCATATTCCTGGTTGATACATTATGTGCCCGCTCACTAAGGGCCCAGGGCGTACCGCGCAGATAGTCGATCAAGAGTGATTCTTCACCGTCTTGAATTCCCCAGTAAGAGTTATAAACCCCATGGTGTATCGCGGTGTAATCCGGCTTGTGCCCCAACAACGCACAATTGTTGGGCTCCAGGTACACATCCAGATATCGATTGATTGAGATCAGCGTGCTTAGCGCCTTGCGATCTGGCTGCATCAAGCTGGTAATGATGTGCGGATATTTCAGCCATTTGTTCGCGTGTCCACGCCAGGCTCCCGGCGCGTTTTGGTCAAAATTCGCTGCAAAGTAGAAGGCATCAGCAAGGTAAAGGGAAGTGTCGATGAGATGGTCTTCCATCGATGTTCCATCCATGCGGTCGATCTCTCGGATCGCCGGCATGGATTTCCCGATCAGCTCATATTGTCCACTGCTCAAATTCCACTGATTGTTGAGCATCTCGTTTCCAGGATTGAACCCATGATAAATCACCCACTGCCAGAAGATACGAATCGCATCGAGAGACTTCTCACAGGGGGCGTCATTGTGCGCATCAATAATGGGGTTGCCGAAAGAAATCATGGGCGCAATGATGTCTCCCTTTTTAATCGCCGAATAGTGATTGATATAGTGCTCCGCTCTTCGAATGGTCGTGCCATTTCTGTGTATTTGCAGGTCGAAAAAGTCATTCCTGAGCATTCTTGTCAAATTCGGACCACGCACTTTGCCATCCGGGTCACGCCATTTGAAGATCCATCCGAATCGCTCCTCAAAGGACTGATTGCGTTTCCTGATCTCGGCGGGATCATCGGAAAACGTGGGATCATCGGGCAAGACGCTAAAGCGTTGTTTGAGTTTTTGGTACCCCTTGACTTCGTCAGCCGTCATTTCCCGATCTTCGAGAATCGGAAATCGCCCAGGCACCATGCGAAACTTCGGTGGGATGACCTTGGGGTTGACGGACAGTCCCTCCGGCACAGGAATGACGCCTTGTCTGGTTCTGACTTCCTCTTGGCTGCCCCACTTTTGCCGGGCCTGAGCCGCATCATAGGAGTTGAAGCAATCAAGATAGTTTTGGTTTGTCTGCTGTTGTGTGAACTCTGAAATCCGGTCAATACAGACAAACTGTTTGGCATCAGCTGGTGCAACCAATCGCAAGCTATTGGCCTGTTGATCGACTTGCTCGTCTTCTGCGACCTTCCGGACAGTCGGGCTCCTCATAAAAAAGTTCACCCGTCGCCAACCGGCGAAATCCAACCAGACGTGGACCTTCATGTGGGGCGTGACAATTCTTCCACCGGCTGAATTGGTAGCATCGGTGTGCAAGTAGGCGGTGAAAAAGGTTTCATGAGGATGTTCGTTATAGACCCAAAAGCTGAAGTGACGGTTAATTTCTGGACGAATCGAATGCGGAATTGGAATATTTATTACCGCACCTGGTTGCCAATTCCACCGCATCGCAGATGTCCCGGCTTTGTGCTCTTTGGTGTCGAATCTCACCTCTTGCTTTGGAAAGACGGATCCGCTTGGCAAGCGCGATTCGATGTCATAAAAGTAGCCGGAAACTCCGAAGCGGTTAATGCCGTCTACATCTGAAGCAAACGATTGGGATGTTCGGATCGTTTGGCCGGCTTGTGGGCGATAAACTTCAGGATTAACCATCCATTCAACATCGCCTTCAGCCGAAGATGTAGCTGTTGCGACCTCAGGCTCATCGAGATTTTCCCAGCGAACCCACTGCTTGTATTTCGCCGGAAGATCAGGCGGCTGCAAATCGTTCCATGCATGAAATTCATTTTGCCCGAGACTCAGGGATGTTGCGAATACACAGGGGAGTAAATGGACTAGAATTTTGGACCTCATCGTTACAAACAGGTTTAGCAGGCTGTTGAAAAACTCGCAATCCCGCTTCGCGGGAACGGCAGCACTTTGCACGCTCCGGCTGCGTAAGTTGCCTGGAAAGACTCCCGTTGGGATTGCCCGCTTCTTCGCAGGACCTCGGAAAAGTCGATCAGACGATTGCGCTTCTTTTCCCCCATGCGTTCAGCCTAGCCGGTCCAATGCAGCCGGTCCACTGCAGCCGGTCCACTTCCAAGCCAGGGAATCGTCCATGACACCCGCGCGAATCTTATTCAGGTCGATGTACCGCATGCAGCGTGCGAGATACATCCCTTCCTCCACCAGGGTGGCGTGGTAGCGATCCCCCCGGTACTTGTTTCAATCTCATTCGAAATACGTGCTCATTTTCGCGCTGGCTTCTGGACCGGCCCGTGCGAACCGTGCATCCGCTTCCGCTACACGTCCGAAGCCCTCGAGGTACACGCCCAACAGCGCCTGGACCGTCGGGTTTTCCGGACTCAATTTCGCAGCCAACATGGCCAGGTTCGCCATGTCTAAAGGCTTCAGTTTGTCGATAGGAACATTTGCCGTGCGGCCGGACTCCGAGCGAAAAGTGAGCGTAGTATTATCCGGCACCCCGATCAGGGCAGCCTTTGACCGGGATCCACTCAACTGGATAGGCATAGGTTTCAGCAGCCCCGAGGTATCCAGGGTTTTGAGTTCCTCGATGAGCGCGCGATGCAGCGCCACGGCTTTGTCCGGGGACAACGGCCGCGCTTTGCGGGTAATCGGGGCGGGAGGAGAGCTGCCCCCGGCGCCGGATCTCAGCAATTCGACCATCGCGCTGCCCATGCCCTCGCCCACGTTCATGTACGTCTCCGCGTTCCCGCTGTAGTGGCCGTTCGCGCTGCCGCCCATAGACACGGGGTTCGCATAGAACGTGGCCACGTTGCCTTTGAACTCCGGGTACTTTCCGGTCTCACCATCGACCGCGAGCTGTGCATCGGTGATTTTGCCGCCAGCATCGCCGCCGCCTTTTTTGGCCTGGCCCATGGTCGCGCAGACAAAAAGAGCGTTCGGGGCATTGAAGTCCTTGCGCAGGTCCTTGATGAAATGGACGAGGTTCTCTTCATACTTATCCGCACTGCCGCCTTTGCCCAGGTCCTTGGCGCCCTGCCAGAAGAAGAACCCCGCGACTTCAAAATTTTTGGCACCCGGATAGTAGGTGTCCAGGTCCTCAAGGACGTCCTTGGCCGCTTTTGTGTCCCCATCATACTGTACGCCCGCATACCAGCCTCCCGGTTTGGGTGTTCGGGTGGGGTCATCCTTATCCCCTTCATACCCTTCCGCGCTTGGTGGCAGCAGATCGTAGCCCAAGCTGCGGTTGCCGATGCAACTCTTGAGAATCAGGACGGGTTCGTCCAGCACCTGGCCGACATAGTGTCCAATGCCCATCTCCGGGCCGATGTTTCCACTGATCGTCATCCACTCATTCTGGTATACCTTCCAGGGGCCGGAGCCGGAACACATGACGCGTACGTTGCGGACATCGTTGCGGGTGGTCCAGCTGCCGGCATCGTCTACGAGGTACGGGTATTTTGCTTTGCTCTTTACCACATGTTCGAGCGAGCCGTTTCCACCCGCCACCTTGCCAGCGCCCAGCATGTTGGACTGACCGAGCAGAATAAAGACTTTAACCGGCTTGGACATATCCGCGGGTTTGCCATCCGGATCGGGAAGGTCTTCGGCCTGGATGGCCATAGTCCCGACGAGTAAGAAACTGACCAGGGCGGCGAATAATTTGTGTCGTTGTTGCATGTTGCATCCTTTGATTGGTTCGGTGTCGATAAGGGGGATTGTGACCCATCAGCCATGGAATGGAAAAAGATTTATTCAGGATAAGGCGACAAACCAACGGTTATTTACGACAGGTTGTTGAGAGGGGTTCGGGATAATATGGCACAAACCGATACGTCGGCTCCCACCTGCTCCCTAAGATGAAGTAAAACGATGAAGGAGAAAGACAAAGTACGAACAGAAACCAGGGCCTGTCCCTATTCCTGCTTCCATTATGATGCCCATACCTGGGAAATCCGGGTCAAATTCTGCCTAAGTCACCTTTTGCAACAGCCCTCGTGGTTCGATCCCGATATCCCCGGGTGTGAATTGATCTCGCGTTGTGGGTAGCGAGTTTCAACCTAATTCCAAGCTTTCACTGTGCCGATGGTATCCCCGGCGTTGATCAGTCCAATACGGCCGGTAGCACGGGCTGGCAGTGCGAAGCTTTCGATCAGGATATCGTCAAGATAGAATTCCATTAACGATCCTCTGACAAGTAAACGAAATGCGGCCGGGCTACCGAAGGTCATCTCCCGGTCGACGCGCTTCTCCATCTTGAAATCTGTGCCGTCCGCGTTCATCAGGCCCAACTCTGCGACCCCGCTGCTGTCGATCAACAGGCCGGCTCCAAAATTATTTATGCACTCAAGGTACACCCCGCAGCGTGGCGAATCCTTTGTCTTCGGCAGCCTCAGGCTTCCCTCGATAATAACTCCCTGGTTCGTGTCGAAGGAATTGCCGAGAAAGGCTACAGCGGCGTTGGAATCAACCGGCTTTTTAACCGCGACTGCCCGGTGTTTCATCTTCTCGTTTCCTTTCCACCAACCGAGCCGCAGCGTTCCCTCGTTATCGATACGCACGTCCTTTATTGGAGCGAATGAGACCTGCACGTCCCTGGCCTGGGTGAAATGACAGGCAAGCATGCCCTCAGGGTGGCGGAAGAAGCGAGCGAAGTAGGTATGCCCTGACAAGACCTGGTAATTCTTCTTTGCCTTGCGAAAGGGGCCTTCGGGTCGATCTGCAACAAGGGTCCTCATGACGGGAAAATGGCCGAACAACATGTAGTACTTGTCACCGATCTTCTCTACCGCGCCGACCTCTCCGTGCTGCTCATGATCAATAACCTTGGGAGGCGCAAGGGCTTTCCAGCGTACCCCATCGAGCGACTCGCCGAATCCGAATAGTGCGTCAGCGGCGCCCTTTTCCGAGCGCTTCGGGCCTGCGGTCCAGTAACCGTAGAGCCCGCCACCTGGCTTGGGGATGGTCCAGATGCAGTCCCAGCGCCCCTTCTTCTCGTACCATTGTTCGTTCTGTACGAATCTGTATTCTTCCCCCTTTAAACGGGTCCAGTGAAGGAGGTCCGTAGATTCGGCAAAGTAGATGTTCTGACGCCCGTCCTTCTCCTCGGAGTAATTCATATAGAATTTGCCGTCCGTTTCGAAGCTCGGTGACTTCCAGCTCGAACCGGTGCCCATCCACTTGGCTCCCGGAGTCTTTTTCAGGATGGGCCCCTTTTCCGTCCAGTGTACGCCATCAGGCGACGTGGCCATGGAAATATTGTCCCAGCGCCAACGGTAATCGCCGATGTTTGCGAGGTAGTACAGATAGTATGTTCCTTCATGATGGTAGAGCCAAACGTCCCACATGTTGC
>CALBIN010000376.1 GCA_937893275.1 uncultured Opitutia bacterium
AGAAGTCAATTTTGGGAGTGACCCAAATGATCCGAATTCCGTTCCCAACCAAGCACCTCACGGCTTGCAGTTGTCCGAAAACAAAACATGGGAAAACCAAATTGTTGGAATTACGATCGGCACCTTCAGCACATTAGATTCCGACGCCAACGACACCCATTCATACGCTTTCATCGACGGCAACGGATCCACTGATAATTCTCTATTTTCAGTTGACGCAAATGGAACGCTCAAGACCTCTGCGGTTCTCGACTTTGAAACATCCCCGATCTTAAGCATTCGCGTCAAGGCAACCGATCTTGCAAACGAATCTATAGAGAAAGTTTTTCCCATTCAGGTTTTGAATGTTAGCGTTCCAATTGCCGACAGCTTGCCGATTCAAAACAAAGAAGGAGACACATACCAATTTACCGGCAAGATCTTATCCAATGGAGAAGCCAATATCACTGGCTATGGGTTTGAATTGGACGTAAGTCTTAAATTTGAAAATCCCAAAATTTTTGCCGGTTTCATTAATTCCGAGACTCAGATTTTTTCGGCCTCGACCGATCTTCTCGAAAAAGGGAAAACATTTTATTACCGAGCGTTTGCAACTAACCAAGAAGGATCCGGGTATGGTTCTCCCATAAGGTTTTCCACGACCGCGTCGCTGGCTGGGTGGTGGGTTCAAACACCAGAACACTCCAATGGGTGGCGCAATTCCTCATGGTTTGGAGTATTTCTTCCTTTTGACAACGGATGGCTATACCATGAGGAGTGGGGTTGGATATTTGTCCAAGACGACCTACAGGACGGAATATGGCTTTGGAAAGAGACATTTGGGTGGCAGTGGACGACGAAAGGCATCTATCCCTACCTTTATCGCAACAACACAGCCATGTGGATGTACTTCCTGAAGAAAAAGAACGGCATCCTTCATTTCTACAACCACAATACGAAACAAGTAGAATAGTTTGGGGGAGAAGTGCAATCAGCAAGGCAACATGTCAATAGTCTTCACGACCAAGGCCACCAGCTAAGATGAAACGATCAAGAACCTATAGCTGAGCGGGTTCGCGAAAGAAACGAAGGCATTGTAAAGTTCGTGAATGACTGCCGTAAAAAGAAAGGCATGCCAGAAGGAACGATCCCGCATGGCAAGATAGAGAACCGTAAGGGCGACTCCCGTGGGATAGAGAATCAAATGCCTGGAAACCCTCTGAAAGTGTGGAGTGACTCGAAAAATGCGGCAAAGCAAAGTATGGTCCAAACGGGTGGCACCTTCAGCTTACGAGAAATCTCCAAAATAGAAACGAACAGGATGGCCGTCTCGACAATTGGGGTTTACCAAGTAATCCCTTGTGAAGGCTCCCGAAAAACAGGCCGACCAAGCGGGCAAAACATAAAAGAGGCAAGGCAGGAAAGAACAGACGAGGAAGGATTCCCAAAAAAACATCATTTCCGAGACCTTTTGCCAGCGACGAATCCAGCTTTTCACATGTTCCTTGGTTTTAGTTTAAGTAGAAGGTTCCTTTATCAATCGTAGCAAAAGGCGAACCAGTTTGCCATTACAACATCGGAGAAACTTTATAATGAGAATCTCGCAAACGTATCATCTTTCTCCTAAGCCAGAAGTTCAGGCTGCCCCGCTCCGCCTCCACCTGGGGTGAGCAGGATGAGGCGATCGCCGGGTTTTGCCTCAAATTTGTCGACCGCCCCCAGTTCTTCACGAGAACCGTCGGCGCGAACAAGAATCTGTTTCCCCGGTTGGCCGGATTGACCGCCGGCAATGCCCTCGGGACCTTCGGTTCGCCGCTGGGTCAGAAGAGATACCGACATAGCTTCCTCGAACAGGTATTCGCGCTCCACTCCGTCCCCGCCTCGCCAACTACCGGAACCACCCGATCCTTCGCGCAGGCAAAAACGCTCGAGCCTTACGGGTTGACGAAGTTCCAAAATCTCAGGATCCGTAATCGCAGTGTTGGTCATATGGACATGAACCCCGGATGCCCCGTCCGCGCCTATCGCCGCACCTGCCCCACCCGCCACGGTTTCGTAATGGCTCCGAGTGGCGTCGCCGAAAACGACGTTGTTCATGGTGCCCTGCGAGCAGGCCACTTTTCCGAAGGCGAGCAGCAGGGTGTCGACCAAGCGTTGGCTTACCTCGACGTTGCCTCCCGCCACGGCGGGAGCCTCGGCAGGATCATCGGGAAAAACGGGAGAAAGAAAACTATCCTCAGGAAGAATGATCTCGACAGGGTCGAGAAAACCCTCGTTCAAAGGAACCTCTCGATCACCAAGAACTCGCAAGACATAGACGAGGGCGCTTCGGACAATGGCTCCAGTGGCGTTAAGGTTGGCGGGGTGGCGAGACGACGTACCCATGAAGTCGAAGGTAGCCCGCGAGTCACGGATGGTGATTGTAACGACGATGAGCGAGCCGTCATCCAGTCGTTGCTCCGCCCGCAGTTCGGCGCCCTCGTGGCGAACGAGGAATTCCCTGCAAATGCCGGCGGAACGATCTCCAAGATGCTTCATGTACTCGGCAAGCGTGCGCGAGCCATGTTCCTCGGCGAGTGCGGATAGACGTTCGACGCCGAAACGGACGGAGGCGACTTGAGCCAAGAGATCAGCGAGATTTTCCTCGGGCCGCCGCGAAGGCCATGGACCTTCGCAAAAAAGACGGGCGACCTCGTCGACAAAGGATTCACCCCCCTTGAATAAATAGGTGGGAGGAATGACCACTCCTTCCTCCGCCAAGTTTCCGGCCTCGGGGGGCATGGACCCTGGACGGATGCCTCCGATCTCGGCATGGTGGGCTCGGTTGGCGACATAGGCGAAAAGCTTGCCCAACTCGTCATGAACGGGAGCGATAACCGTAACGTCGGGAAGATGCGATCCGCCAAAGCCCGGATGATTGGAAACGACGACGTCGCCAGGTTCAAGCAATAGGGTTCCCGCGATCTCGCGAACGCAAAGTCCAAGGGCACCGAGATGCACGGGCACGTGCGGAGCATTGGCCGTGAGGAGACCATCGGCGTCAAGCAAGGCGCAGGAGAAGTCGAGGCGCTCCTTGACATTGGTGGAAAGGGCGGTGCGTTCTAGCCGAGCCCCCATTTCCTCGACGAGCGTAAGGAAGCGATTGGAAAACAGTTCACGTGCAGCGACACCTAGGTAGCCCGGTGGATTCGACTCCTCGGTTCCGGAAGGAGAAATCCTTTCGAACAAAATGCTACCGCAGTCCCCTACACCACCCCGCCAATCCGATTCAAGGAAGAGTGTACCGAAGGAATCGGGGACAAGGACAGGACCGTGGAGAAAATCGCCCGGCAGCAGGGTATCACGAAGATGGACAGGTAATCCCAAAGAGCTTTTTTCAACTCGTTGAGCATCGGAACCCGAAGAAGGAAAGTTTTCAATGGGATCGGGTTCGACATCAACGGAAGCAATGACGCGCAAGGACACGATTTCGATCAAGCCGTCTTTCGGAACATAACCGAACACCTCCCGATACCTGGTTTCGAAAAGGGAAGGCAAATCGGCTAGATCCGAGTAATCGATCTCAAGTGAAGCGTCCTGCCCCGAGAAACGGATAAAGGCAGTCCTTCGACGAATCGCTCCACCTTCACTTTCTCGAAGCAGGGCATCCAGAGCTTCGGCGGACAGTTCTTCCTCGATCGTCGAAAGGTCAATGTCGGCGAGAGACCGCAAAACCTGTCGCTCTGCAAAACGCTCGAGAGACGCTTTCGACAAGCCATAGGCACTTAGCAAACCCGCGTCCGCAGGTGACAGGACACGAGTGATGCCCAGCTTTGCAGCCACCCCGCAGGCATGTTGACCACCGGCTCCACCGAAGGCCACAAGGGCGTAGTCCGCAGGATCGTATCCTTCGCGAACCGAGACCTTGCGAATGGCACCCGCCATGGCATCGTTCGCCACGTCTAGAAAACCTAGGAGAGTTTCCTCGCGAGAACGAGAAGACCCTTGGAGCTTTTCCTTCAGGCGAAGCTCGGCATCCTTGGGAAAAACAGGACTCGCAAAATGCTCGGGCGACAAACGCCCCAGCAACAAGTTTACGTCCGTCAAGCAGAGAGGACCGCCGAAACCATAACAAGCCGGCCCCGGACGAGCTCCCGCGCTCTCGGGACCGACGCAAAGCAAATCGCCTTCCAGACGGCAAATGGAACCGCCTCCCGCAGCCACCGTCTCGATCTTCAGGGCTGGAGCGGAGATAGATGCCGAGCCGACCTCGTGCCGATCACGGTAATCGAAATCCCCATCAAATCGGGACACGTCGGCGGAGGTGCCCCCCATATCGAGGGCAATGATTTTTGAGAACCCCGCGCGTTCGGCCACCGTCGCGGCCCCAACCACACCGCCAGCGGGACCGCTCAAAAGGCTATCGACGGCCCGGTAGTGATTCTTGCCGACCAGCCCACCCGCACTTGTCATGACTCGTAGGGCTCCACGATGGATACAAGCGGATACGTTATCGAGGTATTGCCGAAGAACGGGCGTGAGATAGGCCTCGATCACTGCCGACTCCGCCCTCGGAAGCCATTTCACGAAAGGGTGAAGAGCAGACGACTCGATAACGATCGAGAAACCTTCGGAACGCAAGAACTCAGCCAAGATTTCCTCATGCGAAGGATTGGCATAGGAATGCAACAAGGATACCGCAGCCACCTTCCCTGTATCGACGGGCAGAGTTCGTAACTGTTCTCGCACGTCGCCGAGATCAATCGGCTCGATCACCTCCCCGTTTCGATCCAGACGCTCGGAAACTTCTATCACTTCGCCGTGCAACGGTTCACGCGTCCTGGGGCAAAGGTCGAATAACCCAAGACGTCTCTGGTCTCCGATTCGGAGGAGGTCCCGAAAGCCACGGGTAACAAAAAACACCGGAGAAACTCCCTTGCCCTCTAGCAAGGCATTGGTGCAGCGAGTAGTGGCAAGACGCAAGGACAGGTTAACGGAAGAGATATCGAGACCCTCGTTCGCCAAAACCAAATTGGTTGCCAGTACGGGAGCCTCCATACCAGAGTCCAGTTCCAGCGGTTCACCGACTTCGGGAACGAAAGGCAGCGGCTCGGTCAAGGTTAACCTACGAGCGTTCGCTTCGTAAGCAGCTACCTCCACGAGGTTTTCGGGATGACTTGGAAAACGTACGGTAAAACCAACGGAAAAATCGTCCGGAGAGTCCCAATGAGCATCCAGGATGAGAACATCCCGTGCGCAAACTTTAGCCACTGAGGCAGGCAGACTCCCGCGGGAAAGCGTTTTGTTTCGAACCGTGCGACCATCAGGTGCTTCCGCAATACAATCCGTAAACGTGCCTCCCGTGTCGACGTGGATGCACCACGCCCCATCGGCTGTATCGATCATGAAACTATTTTCAAGTCGCCGGCGGGCCGTTACGCCAAGATTCGAGGAAATCGAGGTACGACTCGGGCAGACCGATTTGGTGGGCACCGTCGATTACTACGTTTGCATAGGTTGCGGAAGGGGTGCCGGGGGTCTCGTTTGCGGCGCGGTAGGCGACAGACTGAACGAGTTCTTCGGAGTCAATTGACAGGACTTCGCAATCCACGCGTCGGTAAAAACCTCCCGAAACTCCCTCGTAGCGATCGAGGGCCGCCCAGTGCTCTTCGCTGAGTTCCCAGAGGCAACCGAGGGTCTCGGCATCCGGATCGTCGATGGAAGTTACGTAACCCCGCTGATTGATGAGGTAACGCCAACCGGTTTTTCGGACGAGGCCGACCATGCGGGAGCCGGGGCAACGCAAGGCCATTTGCTCGAGGTTCATGTTGGAACCATAGGCGAAATAGGGTAAGTCCATGGGCTTTCAATGGTGAGAGAGGAGCCGAGCTTGGCAACGGGAAAAGAAACGGGAAGCGTTTCCGCTTGAACTGAAACCGAAAATCGACATGATTCAACGGCTTGCGTTAGAGACCCCCCGATTTCAGGTTGTCTCCTCGGTTATCCTCGAGCCAGCCCTAAACAGGCAGGAACGAGACGCGACGGCGCCCTTGGCTTCGGCTGAGGCGCGGTTTTGCAAGGGCAAAACCCACGTGCCGAGAAATCAGAAAAATAAATCATGTCCGAATACATCGACAAACAAAGTATAATAGAAGAAAACCGCGTCCATGAAAAGGACACTGGCTCAAGCGAAGTGCAAATTGCCTTGCTTTCCAAACGCATCGCCCACCTGACCGAGCACCTAAAGACCCACCGAAAGGATTTCCATTCCAGACGGGGCTTGCTCATGATGACCGCGAAAAGGAGAAAGCTGCTCGATTACCTAAAGCGCGAAAACCTCGACAGTTACCAAGCCATCGTTCAAAAGTTGAGCCTTCGCCGCTAAAGGCAAGTGCTCGACGACACCCCCCCACCCCTTCGCAAACCATCGCCGCAAGGCAGCACCGGTTGGCCATGTGCGAGACGATATCCACGCCAGTCAGGCGTAGGCATCGAGCAAAGCCATTCGCGAAAGTGTAAGAGTATTTTCAGACGACAGCCAGAAGTACGACAGACGCAATAGATAAAACCTAACAAAGAAGAAGTAAAAAGAAGATGAAACAAAAGCATAACGTCACCGCCGAGAAGCTCGGCATCACAATATCCTCCGGCACCATAGCCGGTCTAGCCAGCGGAGCCGTTACGATCAGTCTCGGCGAAACAGTTCTTTTCGTTTCGGCCACGGCCGCGTCGACCCTGCGCCCCGACCAAAGCTGGTTTCCCCTCACAGTCGACTATCGAGAAAAATTCACTTCCGCGGGACGATTCCCCGGTGGCTACTTCAAGCGCGAAGGTCGCCCAAGCGAAAAGGAAGTCTTGACCTCTCGCCTCTGCGACCGTCCCCTTCGACCTCTTTTCCCAAAGGGATTCCTGAATGAAGTACAGGTAATCGGATTCCTCTTGTCCACAGACCAGATAAACGAAGCCGACATCCTAATGGTGAACGGCGCTTCCGCCGCACTCATGATTTCCGACGTTCCTTGGAACGGCCCCGTAGGCTGCATACGCCTAGGAGAAGTGGACGGCAAGTTCGTGGTCAACCCGACCAACGAACAAATGTTCGATTCGACCTTGGATCTCGTATATGTCGGCAACGAAAAGGAAATGATGATGATTGAGGGATCGGCCGACCAGATGTCCGAAGATCGTTTTGTCGAGGCCTTGGAATACGCCCATGACGCCATTCAGGACATAATCGCCGCCCAACGCGAACTAGCCGCGCTATGCGGAAAGGAAAAGAAGGAATTCGAACTCATCGTTGCTCCCGATGCCGTGCTCGACATATGCAGGGAAATTACGGGTGACCGCATGCAGGAAGCGATTTTCGCCGATTCCAAACAGGAGCGCGAAGTGGCGGTTAGCGGGATCAAGGATGAAGCTCGGGCAGCTTGCGAGGAACGCCTCGGCGACGCCTACGACAAGAACCACGTGAGCATGGCCTTCGAAACCATTCAGGAAGAGGTCTATCGCGACAACATTCTGGAACGCGGCAAGCGAGCCGACGGGCGCGCCCCAGGCGACCTTCGCGAAGTGACCTGCGAAACGGGCGTCGTGCCCCGCGTACACGGATCGGCCCTTTTCACCCGTGGCGAAACGCAGGCTTTGGTCCTCACCA
>CALBIN010000377.1 GCA_937893275.1 uncultured Opitutia bacterium
ATGTCTATGCCTGTTACTTCTGCTCCCTGCGAAGCCATTTCCAATGAGAAAAAGCCCTCATTACATCCCATATCTAAAACCTTTTTCCCGTCCAACTCGAGAAGATCGAACAAGGGTTGCAGCCTCTTCAATTTAACTAGATTCTTACCGTGAGAAACTTGAGTTCCTGGCCTTGTCTCGACACCGCCTGAAAGAATGAAGTTATGGTTCCATGGCTGAATGCCTCCTAATTCGGAAACTTTTTCAGCGATATCTTTCTTGTCGCTTGTCATATGAAGGATAGTGCGGGGTGAATTTCTAAACTGGAGAGTAAGGGGATATTGAGCTGTAGCAAATAATCATCCGATTTTAATCAGCCCATTACCGAGTGAGGAAGCCTGAGGCAAGGAAGCAAGTTTTGAGCGAGAGGAATAGGCCTGCAGAATCTCTCTCGTCTGACGCAAATCGAGCTTTCCACACTTCAGTCCCAAGTAGGCCGAAGACTGTCTGTGAACCAATTTTCCTACAAAATTTCTGAAGTTAAAATAGACGCGATCCACTAGAAAACCGAGCGAGTTGAGTTTCCCTACTGGATGAGTCTCCACTTCAGGCAATGCTTCTACTATTCTTTCACATGAGAAAGGACCATCTCCTGCAACAATGAACTTCTGGGCATATTCAAGACGTTCTTCACGACTTCTTGAATCTTCTTCTGCCACTTTTTCGAGTAAAGCTATCAGTTCGTCTTCGGTAGAGGCCTGCATACTGATGTGATTCGGTAGTTCGGTTTCCAATTCGAGATTCCTTTCGGGTCGAAAGGCAATTACTGGACGGCCAAGAAAAAATGCCTCGACCGCTGTTGTGCAGCCGTTGTGGAGAACAGCTTCAGCCGCTTGCAACCAAGGAACTACATTACCCTCTCTAACGACAATTATCTTACCTGGATACGCTTTCGACAACTTCTCCCAAGGAACCAAGGATTCGGAGGGATGAGGTCTTACAACCACTTTTCTGTCTTCAGTTGCAATTTTGGGTATCACAGAATGAAAGGCCTGGAAAAAACGCCCCTGCAACTCGACTCGCCTATGATGGAAATCTTTATCCTCTTGAGTTGAAGCCCATCCCTTTGCCTCTAAAGACTTCCAAGTGTAGTCAATTCCCATTGCATGGTTAAACGAACCAAAATTTCCGTTCAACAAGAGAAAACGACCATATTGATCACGCAATCCAGCGGCTTCCCTTTCAACCAAATCGCGAAAGGCGGGCCTCAGCAAATCCATGCGCGGGTTGCCAGTAACATGTAACTTCTGGTCCACTGAGGAATCGACTTCTCGAACCATTTGGGCATGTATCTCTCCCCAGCAGTAACACTTATCGCATTGCTCTAGGGTTTTACTCGAAACCCGGTAACGTTTGTAATGCTCCGGACTAAGCGTAACCAGTCCTTCTTCGTCCGCCGCCACAATCTTGTGCCCACAGGAACGAAGCTTCTTCATTTCAATTGCATAATTCTTATGAAAACCAAATTGCAGAACAACGCCTCTGGGCAAACGCGAAAGTCTTCTATGCATCTCCGATTTGGGGCCCATGACAACGCTCCATCCATTGCTTGCTCCATGAAGGGCAAGAAGTGTTTTGGCATGAAATTCCCTACTCCAAATTTCGATTGGAAGGTAGAGGAATTTGACTCGATTTACTGTCACGAACGCCGGCAAATGGGGCTTAACTCAAGTAAAGCATAAAGCTTTTGATTTCTTCTATATGGATAGCTTTGTGCCAATGGGCTACTTTTTCTGAAAGTACGAGAAATATCTGTATCCGGACTTAAGCCCAAAAGCCTTGTCCGAGACAAGTCCTTCGGGGTTCGGATTCCCGATCAAATCCGAAATGAAATAATTATAATCATGCAGTTTTTCTATCATCGCACTTACCGTCGCTACCCGAATATCAACAATGATCGATTGCGGAGCAGAAACTTCAACTAACTTGAAAATATCCGTATTTACGGTGTCCTTCCTTTTTCTCCCATCTACATTCAAGGATGGTCCATCGATCAAAACAAAGTCATACTTATCAGTTAAACTCTTATCGTAACTTGCCACGTGGCGATCATCTTCAAGTTGCTCTACAATCTTGGGAGCGCTCATCATCCTAAAACGTTCATCATCTTCACTAATGCCGGCCAAAGTGGATGACTTTCTTATCCATTCGTCACTCTCATCAAGACTGTAAAGACGAACACCTTCATTGGACCTTACCCAATCAGCAAAAACCGCAGTTGTAGTACCAGAACCAAGTTCCAAAATATTTTGAGG
>CALBIN010000378.1 GCA_937893275.1 uncultured Opitutia bacterium
CCTTGGCAAGGTGGTGCTCTACCAACTGAGCTACGCCCGCATATTATGTTTTAATATCTCTGTATATTGAGTAACCTTGCGTCAATTGGAAAGTGTAATGTCAAGTTTGCCTAAACATTATAATCTGCTTTGCAAAATCCAAAATCTGCCTTTAATCGGCTTATTTTAAAATGACACGACTAGTTCCTAAATTTCAATTCCGGATTTTCCCAAAAGTGTTTTTAGTCTCCATGTTGGTTCCTTGGAGTGTTTTGTGTGGGACAGTCGAAGAAACGCGCTTGAGGTTGCAATTTGCTTTAAACGAGAGTGCTGCCTCGGACGCCCTGCAGGTTGGTCTCCCTCGTATTGCGATTTCATTATACAAGGACGCTTTGGAAAATGCCGCAAAGGCTCAAGTCCCACAGAGAGAAGTACGCAAACTCCGCCTTGGATTAACTTCTTCCTTCTTGGCGATTGGCGAAATCGAGCTAGCGAAGGAAGAGTTGAAAATACTGGAGCACTTAGGCGAGCAAAGTGGTGAGGTGTTGCTACATCTTGCCCTGATTTCCTTTCTGGAGAGAGATGTGAAAGGTCTCAATGAATTGATGGTGGAACTAAAGTCTCAAGACGTGAGTGAGGACAACCGTTCCTGGGTTGTATTCTTACAAGGGATGGTCGCTCCTTCTGCTGCCGAATCAGAAGCCCTCCATTCTCAGGCACTCAAGATGGCGATTACTCTTGAGCGTCGAGCGGATTTTAGGCTTTTGCGTTATCGCAATGAAATTTTAGAGACTGGAGGAAGTGAAGTACTCGCCGCGAACCTCAAGCGACAAATGGAGGAATTTCGCGGTCGTCCTGCTGGTCAAGAATTTGCCGTACAATATGTTATGGTACTTAACTCTCTTGGCAAGAAAGCTGAGGCACTCGAGGAGTTGAGACACCAGCTCGAATTAGCGGGCAATGAAAAAGGCATTTGGCGAGACCGCCTGCTTTTGCTTTACGGAGTTTTATCATCACCTGAAGACGATACGGGACGAGCCGTACTCGAATCGCTAGTAGAGACTGGAACAAACCATGAATGGATGGAGATGGGGCTTCGTTTGTTAACTAGCCGGTTTGAGGTAAATGAAAAAATCACGTTATTTTTAGACAATATCTTAAAATTGCCTAACCATAAATTATCGGAAACAATTCTCGTCATGAGGTTAAAGCTTGCATTGGAGCTTAAGCAAAATGCCGTAGCGGAGAGATGTGCCCTGCGGATAATGGAAGAATTTCCAGGATCACCCCAAAAACCTGACGCCATAAGAGCTCTTGCCGCAGCCGCATGGAGGGGAAATCCCCCAAAATATCGCTTGACCGCCGATTTCCTCAGGAGATTGAGTAAATTGGAAGAAAATCCCGATGAACGGAACGGTCTTTCACTGCAAGTCGCAGATTGCCATTTTCTAGCAGGTGACTACGATAGTGCGGCCGCCTTATATCTGGAAGTTCATTCATCTGCGAAAAGTCATTTGATTTCCGACAGGGCTCTATCTCAGGCAATCAATTCATTTCTAGCAACAGACGACATAGAAAAATCAATAGATTTGCTGGATGAATTCTCAAATGTGGAAGATTCTGGCGAATTACTTTGGAAAGCAGAGTGGAATCTGCTGGTGCATTTGAGAGAACATAATCATCTAAAAGTTGCTTCCGAAAGAACTCGTCTACTTTTGAATAATAATGAAAAGCAAGTGCCGAGAGATTTGACAGTTCGTCTACTTTGGATGGATGCAAGCTTGGCGTTGCAGATGAATAAGCCAGAAGAGGCGTTAAAAAAATCCGAGAGAGTGAGTGATTTTTTAACAGGAGCGGAAGGTTTTTCTGTAGATCTGGATAACAAAGTAAGGGCTCAGGTCTTGTTGACCAAGGGAAGAGCTTTTTTGGAATCTAGTCAGGAGCATCAAGCTGCGGAAATTTTCAACAAATTGCACCTCACATATCCCCATTCTGACGAATCGGCTTTTGCATATCTAATCGAGGCATACCATCACGCATCTGGAAATCGGCTCGATGAGGCACAACGTAATCTTCTGCGTTTGGCAGACGGATTCAAGAAGAGTCGATATGCACCTAGAGCCCTGTATGAAGCAGCTCTTCATCTTGAACGACGCGGTATGGATGAAAATTTAAAAGAGGGCGTAGATTTACTGGAGCGCTTGATCCAAGAATATCCCGACAACGAACTTATTTTCTACGCACGTCTTCGCCAAGCCAATTTTCTTCGCAGGAGGAATGAGTTTGGGTCGGCGCTCGAATTATGCGAACAGCTGCTCGGCAATAAGCTCTACAGGGATCACCCCGAAAAAAATTCTGCTGCTATGCTCAGAGTTGATTGCCTTTTGGCTCTTGCTCGAAATGATCGTCAAAAACTTTTTGAAGTTGCAGAAGCTTATGGCGAGCTCAAAAGCGTACAAGGGCATTCACCGGAGATGCATGCAGAAGCTGCGTATAAGGAAGGTTTAGTTTTCCGAAGGATGGAAGATGTGAAAAGGGCTAAAGTTATATACTTTCGAGATATAATAAAATTCTTTTTATCGGACATCAATCGATTTTCAAATGTTAAGGGATCAGGCAAATATTGGATTTCTCGCAGTTTGCTTGATTTGGGAGAGATTCTCGATAGGGAGGGGGATTCCAATGGTGCCAGAAGTGTATATCGGATGTTGTTGGCACATGGTTTGCCGGGACGTAATCTCGCCCGAGCCAGATTTTCTCCAAACGAAACCGAAAGCATTTCTCCAGAGCCATGAAATATCTGAATGTTTTTGATGTCGCAGGTCCTGTGGCATGGCCGTTACTCGGGATGGCTGTCTTTGGGCTTACGGTTTTTTTTGAGCGAACAACCTTTTTCCAAAAAGTTCAAATAAACGCGAGTGATTTTCTCGATGGGATTATAAATTTGTTAAAAAAAAATAGATCTCTAGAGGCTCTCACTCTTTGCGAGGAAACACAGGGCCCTGTTGCGGCTTTAGTCCGTGCTGCCTTGCTTCACAGAAATAGTTCCAAGCAAGAAATTCAAGAGGCGATTCAATCTGTAGCGATGCTTGAAATTCCGACATTGGCCAAGCGCCAAAGACTTCTCGGTACCGTAGCGGGATTATCTCCAATGCTTGGTTTGCTTGGAAGTGTTTTGGCTTGTTTGGACTCCCTTCAAAGACTTGGGTCACAGGACGCAACAGTAAATCCCAACCTAGATTTTTCCTCGGCTCTTTTAACTACAGCTTTAGGATTGTCAATTGCGATGCTTGCATATTGCGGTAAAGAATTTCTACGATCCCGAGTGGATTCGATCATCCGTGACATGGAATGGTCTGCCCATGGGATCTACAGGTATTTGACGCTAGAAGCACAAAGCGACCAACAGGTTTTCTCATCAACTGTTTTGGAGGCCGATTCTTCTTGAAATCAACTTTCCTGCGCTTTGAGTTTGTGGATGCTCGGAACCGAGCTCGTCGAGCTCCCTTTTCTGTTCCCTTTCTGGACCTTATTCTTTTGTTCGGCGTTTCTTTGTATTTGAGTCAAAATCAGCAGTTAAAATCTCAAGGCATGGCAGTTGAGCTGCCGTCAGCTTCCACTGGATCCGGAATTATCGATGGCGCATTATGCCATGGAACTCTTTTCATTGGGATAAACGGAATGTTGTTTCTCAATGGCGAACGGCTTTCCTTCGAAACATTAGATCAAGCACTTGTTCGTTTGAAAAAGCCCGAACCGGGTAACCTAAAGCTGTTAGTTCAGGCCGATCGGGAGGTGAGGCTCGAGTCATTCGTGCGAATCTGCGATGCGTTGCGTGTCCGAAGTATTGAAACTATTCTCGTGGGCGTAAATCCCAAATCTTCTTTTCTGCCATGAACGCATTGTTTGGGCACGGTTTGTTTTTCCTGATACTTTCCATTGTTTTTGCAGGAGCGTTTACAGTCGCACAAATTTATGAGCCATTTAAAATCTACGGTTTGCCTGCCCAGTCCCCAGCTTCACAACCTTGGGTTCGAATGGAGTCCCCCCCGTCAATTCTCTTGGACCATTTGTTATTCTTAGATTCATCTGTCATTTATTTGCCAAGTGACTATTCTCAAGGAACTTTTGACCTTTCAACGTACTTGCCGATTTCACCGGGACTGGACTCATATCCCCCATCTCTTATTGTTGGCGATCCGTGGGTTGAGGCTTTGGCCGAACGCGAATTGTTGTCGCCGCCATCGATCAACAATATTTTAGATTCAACCTTCCTGAGGCGACCTCTCTCGACTTTTGGTAAGTCGGAGAAGCCGCATTTTGCTAAACATGAACATGTTCCTCCCGCACTTAAAGTTTTTGTGCATGGTCGGCAGAACCCCGTGATTTCTCGATCCTTCCCCTTGCGAAATCTGGAGCAAGGGGGCGAAGGGGAGCTATGGCGGAAAGTGGAGTTTGTTTTTACGATACTCAATCATAATCTAGCGGGTCCACTCGTATCGGCAACATCGTCTGGCAATGAAATTGTAGATGAACTTTTGTTGAGCGAGCTTCTCCAACTTGCTCCTTCCTTGGCTTTGGCGGATGGTTACTACCTTGCTACGGTTTCCCCTTGATTTCGGCGAACTTTTAAGAAGTTCGGAATACTCTTGACGAGATTCGGTTTTCTCGCCTTGATATCCCACTTCGATTTACCCTGAATCCCAGCTTCAGCTTTTTTCCACCCTTGTAATCTCGATTTACATCTCACTTGCGACCCATGCTTTTTCTCGCCCATGTAGCTCAGTTGGTAGAGCGCGTCCTTGGTAAGGACGAGGTCGGCGGTTCAAGTCCGCTCGTGGGCTCCATGTAAAAATCTTCTTTATTTTCAATACTTAACAATACCGCACTAATGGCTAAAAAACAGTTCGAACGGACAAAACCTCACGTTAATGTCGGCACTATAGGACATGTGGATCATGGTAAGACCACATTGACTGCTGCTATTCTTCACGCTCAATCCAAAAAAGGTTTTGCTGAGATAAAAAGTTATGCGGATATCGCAAAAGGAGGGACCGTTCGCGACTCCTCTAAAATTGTGACTATTGCCGTGTCTCATGTCGAGTATGAGTCGGATGCTCGCCACTATGCCCATGTTGATTGTCCAGGGCATGCGGACTTTGTCAAAAACATGATCACTGGAGCCGCTCAAATGGATGGTGCGATCCTTGTTGTGGACGCCACGACTGGGCCAATGCCCCAAACGCGGGAACATATATTATTGGCCCGACAAGTTGATGTACCTAATGTCGTTGTTTTTCTTAATAAATGCGATCTCATGCAAGGCGATGACGAGGAACTTGTAGAGTTGGTGGATATGGAAATACGGGATTTGCTAAGCAAGTACGACTTTGACGGAGATAATGCTAAAATCGTTCGGGGCTCAGCAACTAAGGCTCTTGAAGATGACGAGGGTGAACTGGGTCTTCCTGCAATTCAGCAATTGATGGAAACCATTGATGGCGAGATTGAAGAACCAGTTCGTGATGTTGATAAACCTTTTTTAATGGCGGTCGAAGATGTCTTCTCGATTACTGGTCGCGGAACAGTAGCCACAGGCAGAATAGAGCGCGGCACCCTCAAAGTCGGTGAAGATGTTGAGCTTGTCGGACTTGCGGAGTCTCGTACCACCACCTGTACGGGGGTTGAGATGTTTCGCAAGGAACTGGGGCAAGGACAAGCTGGTGACAATGTCGGGGTTTTGCTTCGAGGAGTTGCACAGGAGGATGTTCAACGCGGTCACGTGCTTGCAAAGCCAGGTACCATAAAGCCGCACTCCAAGGCCAACGCTCAAATTTATGTGTTGAATAAAGATGAAGGTGGTCGCCACACCCCGTTTTTCAAGGGATACCGCCCGCAATTCTTTTTTGGTACTGCTGATGTTACAGGCGTCGTAGAACTACCTGAGGGCGTTGAGATGGTTATGCCCGGAGACAACTTAGGTGTGAGCATAGAATTACAAAAGCCTATCGCAATGGAATCTGGACAACGTTTTGCCATCCGCGAAGGAGGCAAGACTATTGGGGCCGGCAACATTACCGATGTTGTCGATTAATGTCGATTTTGACATCCGTTTCATTTCCTGACAATGTTCTCCGAGTCTCTAGGGATTTATGTTTCCAATGTTTGAGATTCGGGAGAATAGCTCAATTGGCAGAGCAACGGTCTCCAAAACCGTAGGCTGAGGGTTCGAGTCCCTCTTCTCCCGCCATTTTTTTTAAATAAACTTGTACCTTGAATCCTTTTCGCAAAATTCGTTCTTTTTACGCTGAAACCGTAATTGAACTTAAGCGTGCCACATGGCCGACCCCATCCGAGTTGCGGGAATCCACGGGGGTCGTAATAGCAGGTATCGCCGTCTTGGGTTTTTTCATCTCTGTAGCCGACTTCTCGCTTTCGAGCTGGGTTGATTATGTCACCAGTTTGCTCCGAGGTTGAGATTGTCTCGAATTTATTAATATAGATGATCGAAACACTTTCAGGCAACCCTCGTTGGTATGCAGTACAATGCCTATCAAACCACGAAGACAAAGTGAGACGTTTTCTGACTCGCTTTCGAGAGGATGACGAAAACTTTTCCAAACATCTTAAGGAAATATTGGTTCCCATTGAAACTGTGTCAGAGGTGAAAAACGGTCAAAAAAAGCAACGTGACCGCAAGTTTTACCCTGGATACGTATTCGTCGAGATGCACCTTTTTGATACCGAAGGCAACCTGTTGAAAGAACCTTGGTACAAGGTTAAAGATACCGATGGCGTAATTAATTTTATCGGGCGTGCCAATCCTACACCACTTCGCGAAGACGAAATAGGACGTATCTTGAGGCAAGTAGAAGAAGCCAAAGGTAAGGAAGTTCCAAAAGTTCAATTCGAACTTGGTCAGGTCGTGAAGATCTTGGATGGGCCTTTCATAAACCTGACGGGTGACATTGAGGAGATTGACGCGGAAAAAGGCAGCTTGAAAATTTCAGTTTCTATTTTCGGCCGATTTACACCTGTAGAGTTAGAATTCTGGCAGGTAGAAAAAGCGGACGAAACCTAATTCAACTTAATTTATCATGGCCAAAAAGGCAGTAGGAGAAATTCGTTTACAGTTACCCGCAGGTGCGGCTAATCCAGCCCCACCTGTAGGTCCGGCTCTTGGGGCCCAAGGCGTAAATATAATGGAATTCTGCAAAGAGTTCAATGCCCGCACGAAAGACCAGTCCGGACTCATCCTTCCCGTTGTTATAACCGTGTATGCCGATCGATCCTTCAGTTTCATATTGAAGTCCCCCCCTGCCGCAGTGCTTCTAAAAAAAGCGGCGGGAGTACCCAAGGGTTCAGGCACACCCAATCGGGATAAAATCGGCAATGTTACTATGGCTCAGGTAAAAGAAATTGTGGCTACAAAGAAAGCTGACTTAAATGCCAGAGACGAAGATGCGGCGTGTCGCATCATTGCCGGTACTGCCCGTAGCATGGGCATTGAAATTACCAACTGAACACTAAGAAGCTTTTGATATGTTCTCTATCTTCATTTTTTAAATCACCATGCCCAATCCAAGTAAAAGATATCGTTCTGCGACCGAGAAGGCCGACCTGTCCCAGCCTCATCTGCTTGAGCAAGCAATTGAAGTTTTAGACCAAATGGAAAAGGTTAAGTTTGACGAAACTGTTGAGCTTTCGGTTGCTTTAGGAGTGGATCCAAAACAAACTTCACAGTCTGTCCGCGGGACGGTAAACTTGCCTCATGGAAGTGGACGCAAGGTTGTTGTAGCTGTGTTTACCGAAAAGCCTGATGAGGCTAAGGCCGCAGGGGCCGATGTCATCGGTTTGGATGACTTGGTAGCCAAGGTTAAAGACGGTTGGTGCGACTTCGATGTGGCCATCGCTACTCCAGAGGCGATGAAACAGGTTAGGTCTGTCGCCCGCGTGCTCGGACCTCGAGGATTAATGCCAACCCCCAAGGCTGGAACTGTAACTGACGATGTGAGTTCAGCCGTTCAAGCCGTTAAGGCTGGTCGAGTCGAATTTAAAATGGATAAGACTGGTGCCTTTGCCGTTATTTTAGGCAAGCGCTCGTTTAGTCCAGCACAGCTGGTCGAAAATGCCCTTGCGGCTATAAAATCAATTTCGAGTGTCCGCCCCGCAGGCTTCAAGGGACGGTATATACGCCGAATGACCATTAGCAGTACAATGAGCCCTGGAATTTCTCTCGATAAATCCGTCTTCTCCCAGCTTTGACAGGCTCTGCTTTTGTATTAAATTCATCAAGCAATAGATTCAATGAGACCAGAAAAAAAATTCCTAGTTCGCGAAGTCGCCGAGCAACTTGAAAAATCCGAGTATGTTTATCTGACCGATTTTACGGGGATCACAGTTGATGAGTCCGACGAGCTTCGTGGCGAACTTGCTTCCCGAGGGGCGGAGTTTCACATCGTTAAGAACAGTGCCCTCAAGATTGCCGCAACAGAACACAATATCTCGATATCAGAAGAGTTTCTTTCCGGACCTACAGCTATCGTAACGGGCGGTGATCCGTCAGGTGCGGCCAAAGTTTTGGGGTCATTCAGGAAGTCTAAGTCAAAACTTACGCTTAAAACTGGGGCTTTGGGAGATAGGCAACTTACTGCGAAAGAAATTTCCAGTTTAGCTAATTTGCCCAATCTCGAAACGCTCCAAGCTCAGCTTCTTTCTCTACTTGGAACTCCCGCGACTCAACTGGTCACATTATTCAATACTCCAGCTAGGCAATTTGTAACCGTTCTGGCGGCTAAAGCTGACGAAGTCGATTAATCAAGACAACATTTTCCTGCCTTCGCGACTAACTGTAAAGTCTGTGGCGTTGGCGCAATCAATAACCACCAACCTTGAAGAAATTAGGGGAATTAACCCTTAAATGTCAGTTCAACGACGCTAATCCTATTCAAGGCAAGTAGGTAACATAAAATGGCAGAGATAAATAAGGAACAAGTAATTGACTGGCTTAGTGGTCAGTCGGTCATCGAAATCGCAGAGTTGGTCAAAGAGCTCGAAGATAAATGGGGCGTAAGTGCTGCGGCACCAGCAGCCGTTGCCGTTGCTGCACCGGCAGGCGGCGGAGATGCAGGGGAAGGCGCAGAAGAAAAGACAGAATTCGATGTTGTGCTAACTGAATTCGGCGGCAACAAGATCGCCGTCATCAAGGAGGTGCGAGGAATTACCGGATTGGGCTTAAAGGAGGCCAAGGAACTGGTCGAAAGCTTGCCAAAACCCGTCAAAGAAGGTGCATCTAAAAGCGATGCCGAAGAAGTCGTCAAGAAACTTGAGACTGCAGGTGCTAAAGCCGAGCTCAAGTAGACGGTGACCCGCGCAATCGTTTCCATCTCGAACTTTACCTCGAAAGACCACCGTCTTGGTGTGTCCTTGTCTCGCTATGTCCGGATTTCCCCTCTGATATCAGAGCCCTTATCACCTCTAATCTAATTTCGCAGCTATGTCCGTCAACGATCGTCAAAACTTCGGAAAACTCAAAGAAGTCATCGAGCCACCCAATCTGATTTTGAATCAGATTGATTCTTTTCGCGACTTCTTCCAAAAAGATGTGCCTCATACACATCGCAAGCCAGTAGGTCTTGAGGCAGTGTTTCGAGAAGTTTTTCCTATCGTTAGTTACGATGAGCGTTCTCGTTTGGAATATGTCAGTTACGCGATTGGCGAGCCCAAGTTTAGCGAGATGGAGTGCATTCAGGAAAAGTGCTCTTATTCCGCACCCTTGCAGCTAAAGTTGCGCTTGCGGATGGAGTTGGAGGGTCAGAGCAAACCTTTCTTTAGCGAAGAGGAAATTTTTATGGGTGAGATTCCCATTATTACGGATCGCGGCTCCTTCGTAATTAATGGAGCTGAACGCGTCGTTGTTAGTCAATTGCATCGGTCTCCGGGTGTAAGCTTTGAGGAAACAACGCACACCAGCGGTAAGACTCTTCACGCGTTTCGAATCATACCTGATCGGGGCACATGGATCGAAGCACAGTTCGATCAGCATGATTTGTTGTATGTCTACTTGGACCGTCGTCGTCGTCGCCGGAAATTTCTCATTACTACTTTCCTTCGAGCGCTTCTCGATTGGGATCCGGAAAAGGATACTGATTCCGACCAAAAGCTCCTCGAGCTTTTCTATGAGATTGAAACTCTGAAGGTTGGTGATATGTTAGACCAAGACAATGTCACCAGTTATGTTTTGGTCGAACCTATGTTCGACCGTGCCAAGGGAGTGGTTTTGGCTAAGGCGTTCGAGCCCCTCACCAAGACTTATTTAAGGGCTTTTCAGAAAGCTGGTATTAGTGAACTGAGGGCTATTGATACTTCTTCCGATGACGGTGCAATTATTCGCTGCCTAAAAAAGGACGTTTCTCGCAATAAAGAAGATGCTCTGAAGGAAATCTATAAAAAATTGCGTCCTGGCGAGCCCCCCGAGCGCAAGAACGCCGAGGCCCTCGTTCGTAGACTTTTTCAAGATCCGAAGCGTTATGATCTAGCCCGCGTCGGCCGTCATATGCTAAATTTAAAGTTAGGCTTGGATACGCCTTTGGATGTGCGTGTAACGACTGTGGAAGATATCGTCGCAGCGACCAAGAGATTGACGGATCTAAAGCGAGGTATAAGTAGCGAAGAGCAAGCTCGTAAAGATGCAGGCTCTATTTTCGATATGGGGATTGACGATATTGACCACTTGGGAAATAGGCGCGTACGAACTGTCGGTGAACTATTGGCTAACGTTTGTCGCAGTGGTTTGGCTCGCACCGAGCGAGTGGTTCGTGAACGTATGACCCTATATGATCAAGGCGTTGATTCGCTTACTCCCGGCAAGCTTATCAACCCAAAAGCTTTAACAACGGTGCTAAGAGACTTTTTCGCCCGTAGTCAGCTTAGCCAATTTATGGACCAGATTAATCCTCTGGCTGAAATTACACACAAACGGCGCCTTTCCGCACTCGGGCCGGGTGGATTAAACCGTGAACGCGCAGGATTTGAAGTCCGCGACGTGCACCCTACCCATTACGGTCGTATTTGCCCTATTGAGACTCCGGAAGGACCCAATATAGGCTTATTCAATACTCTCAGCACTTATGCGAAAATAGACGAATTTGGATTTTTGCAATCACCTTACCATCCTGTAGTAAATGGAGTAGTTAACAAAAATGCTAAGGACGTTACCTATTTGAATGCTTTTCGGGAGGAGAGCTTTCGAATTGCTCAAGCGAACTCTGAAGTCGATCCGAAGACGAACAAGTTGAAGGGGCGCGTGACTTGTCGCTATCGTGACACAGTTGCTGAATTTGAGCCAGCGAAGGTAGACTATATGGATGTATCGCCGAAACAAGTAGTTTCGGTGGCTGCAGGACTTATACCTTTTATTGAGCACGATGATGCAAACCGAGCTCTTATGGGTGCCAACATGCAGCGTCAAGGAGTTCCCTTGCTTCAGACCGAAGCTCCGTTGGTCGGTACTGGCATTGAACACCGGGTAGCGAAAGATTCGAAAACGGTGAGTACTTCTGATTCGGAAGGGATAGTAGCTTTAGCGGACGCTAACCGTATTGTCGTTACTGACGATGGAAACCTACCCGCTCGTTTCTTGCGTGAACCTAAAAGCGATCCTAAGCGCGGAGTCCATTGCTATGATTTACGTAAATTTTTGCGGTCTAATTCAGGAACTTGCTTTAACCAAAAACCAATCGTCCGGAAAGGCGATAAGGTTCGCGTCGGCCAATCTCTTGCAGATGGAGCTTGCACCTCAGATGGGGAACTGGCACTTGGGCGTAACATCCTCGTAGCCTTTATGCCATGGAAGGGCTACAATTTTGAAGATGCAATGCTGATATCTGAAAAGATGATTAAGGATGATATATATACATCCATCCATATTGAAGAATTTGACGTAACGGCACGAGACACGAAGCTGGGTCCGGAAGAAATTACCCGAGACATTCCCAACGCAGGTGAAGAAGCACTTCGCAATTTGGATCATCGCGGAGTTGTTCGCATAGGAGCCGAGGTAAAACCCGGTGACATACTCGTTGGAAAAATTACTCCTAAAAGCGAGACTGATTTAGCACCAGAAGAGAAACTTCTTCGTGCTATTTTCGGTGAAAAGGCTGCAGATGTGAAGGACAGTTCTCTCAAAGTCCCGTCGGGAACTTTTGGGATAGTAATGGACATAAAAATTTCCAGTCGAACCGAAGCAGAGCAAGAGAAACTGTCCCCTTCTGACAACCGCCGTCAAATCAAACAAATCAAGGAAGATTACCGAAACCAAAGTGATGATTTGCGTTCTCAGTTAACGGAATCGCTTTCCAATATTCTTCTCGGCGAAAAAATTCCTCTAAATGTAAAGAATTCCGAAACAGGAG
>CALBIN010000379.1 GCA_937893275.1 uncultured Opitutia bacterium
GACTTTGCCGGAAGGCCTCTATCTTATCGGTGGAAGGTGCTGCGGGGCGATGCCGAACGTATTACGATCGAGAAGCAATATGCGAACGGAAGTCTAGTGGAGATCACTATCCCTTGGCATGAGCGTAGACCAGTTCTTCCCGGTTCTGCGATGGAGTCCAATCGCGTGGACATCGGCCTTTTCGCAGGCAACGCCGATCATTGGTCTGCACCGGCCTTCTTTTCGGTTTATTTCCCCGACAACCAGAGGCGTGTCTACGACGATCGTGATCGTATCTTGTCGATTGACTACTCCTTGGGCAACTATGTGGACCCTCTTATCGATACTCCGCGAGAATGGCAGGATAAATACCGTTACGAAGACAACGGTTCACTCCTTGGTTGGACACGATATCGTAAAGGCAAGGTCGATGAGCAAGAGTTTACGGCGGGCGGTCTCCTTGTCGTTGCCAAAAACAACGATGGATCTCCTGCCGAAACCACTTCTGTGCGCTACCTTGTTCAAAAAAGTAAGGGCGATCGTGTGGTTCTGACACAGGAACCTCGGTAGTCAGTTGTCGTCTGGTTGGATTGAGTTCGGATAGTGGGAATGCCTATGTGCCGGCGGATTCTGTTCGTAGCAGTATTTCCAACTTGTGTGCTTGAATGAACAATCTGTCGCTATGAGATGAATTTCCTGTTTCTTACGGCAAATTGGTCTTTTTGAGAATAATTTGTCCCAATATATGAGTTTGAATTTATTAGGTATTGTTACCTGGTGAGCTTTGGGCAATTTCTCATCTTTTAAAGGGTAATTTTATAATGGGTGCGCGATCCGGGCAGGTTGCGCACCCTTTTTTGTTTTCTTTTTGTTCTTCGGACCGTTAATTCGTTTATCGGATGAAGAAATTAAAGAAAGTCCTTCAGTACCTTGGCTGGTTTGTTTTGGGAGTCTTGTTTATTTTGATCGGTTTCTGGATCCAGTCCATCGGGTTCGATGTCATTCGGGACATGAGGCAAATGGAACGAGTTCCCCAAGTTTCCGTTCATCACGTGATACCGGGGGAGGTGAGCATTCAAGGAAAAGCCGTCAAAGGGAAACAAACCTTGGCGTCAAGGTACACCAAGACTCCTTGTCTTTATCACCGATATCTCAAGGAGCGTGAAGAAAAGGATTCGGATGGCGATACGCGTTGGGTAACGGTTGAGCGAGGATCCGAATCAACGAATTTCTTTTTATCCGAAGACACGGGCAAGATATTGGTTGAGCTAAAGAAGGGTGGGGTAAGCCCAGATTTGGACGAGGACTATCAAAAAGAGAAAGGTCGGTATCGTTATACCGAATGGCGTATTGAGGAGGGAGAAGAGGTGTTTGCGTTCGCTATGGCAGTAAAATCGGATGACGGTTTTACTCTTCGCTTTGATAAACCCGGTTCATATTCCCCTGTTCTGTCAAACGACGATGCCTTGGAAAATCGTTCGGGGCTGGGAACCAAAGGCGTTTTGTCCAGCACAGCTAGCGTAGCCCTTCTTTGTTTCGGTTGTTTGTTGCTATGCTTTGCATTTCGGATTCATCGGGTCTTGCTGTTTCTCGGCATTGTTTCCGCGTTGACCTCATTAGCCATGATTTATTCCGGGCTTTCCATGATGAAAGCCGACTTGAAAGACGGGTATGCTCGTCTTGTTCGTTTAGAGAAGTCGGCTCTGTCCGAAGTGACAGAGTTACTCGATGTTAAAGTCGACTGGAAGACACTCCCATCCCATGTCGATTCCTTGAATGACAACGATCGTTCCCGCATCTTGGGGATTCGCGAGGATTTTGTCGCTTCAGTTGAAAGAACCAATGCGATTAGAGATCGATTTCCCGAGCGTTTACTGGCTCCTTTGTGGGGGATTGAACCGAGACCTTCCCTTCTCGGGAATGGGGAGACGATGTCAGGTGAAGCAGTCATCGCAAAGACGCCAATGAAGGGCTGGATCTCTCTGGTTTGCGTAGCTGCCGCTTTGCTAATGATGGGTCTGGGTTCCTTTTTTGGTTTTCGGAGAATCAAGACCAAGCGATACGTTGAGAACATACCTACTTCGCCCTCCGCGGGATTGGCTTACGGACCTGCCGAAATCAAGGGGATTGTCGAGTGTGACCCCGCTCGCTCTCTCAAGGGTCCCATAAGCGATTTAAAATGTGTTTATTACAGATACAAAATCACCGAGCGCCGCCGTTCCGGAAAGAAAACTAGAACCGTCGTCATTAAGGATGAGAAACAATACGTGCCTTTCCAATGCCGGGATTCCGAAGGCGTAATTGCAATCGAGCCTGAGGGGGCGGAATTTACTGCCGATTTCAAGGTCAAGAAGAGGATAGGTCGCCAGACGCATTACGAATGGCACATTGCTCCATCGACCGAGCTTTACGTTCTGGGTTCTGCCGTGGTGGATAAGGAAAAGGGGGACCATCTGGTTATTTCCGATGGAGAAAATGACGACTTTCCTTTCCTGGTGTCCGACGAGACGGAGACCGAAGTCATGCTGCGTCAGGGGCGCAAGGGATTGCTTGGAATTGGTTTTGCTCAGAACGGAACGGTTTTCCTCGGTCTCACCTTCTTTGCTGCCCTTGGCTCGTTCGCTGCTACGGATTTTCTGCTGTCGGCCTTGGTGTCGCCCATGTTCTTGGGGTTTAGCATGTTTGTCCTCATGTTCAACGACCTTGTCTTTTTGCGGAATCGCGTGAAGCGAGCTTGGGCAAATATCGAGGTTTCACTCAAAAAACGGGCCGATCTGATCCCCGGTTTGGAAAACATCGTCAAGGGCTACTTGTCCCACGAACAGTCTGTCTTGGAGGCTGTTACAGGACTAAGAACTGCGGTGGTCGGAAAAAACTCCTATTCCCCGACTGAGGTGGATTCCGCGATGCAGCAAGAGACGATCCTCACCAACCGACTGTTTGCTCTTCGTGAAGACTCACCCGACCTCAAGGGCGACACCGTCACGGATGACTTTATGCGTCGCTTGACTCGAATGGAAAACGAGGTGGCTTTGATGCGCAAAGGCTACAACGACGGCATCGAGCGTTACCACGAAGCCAAGAAAAGAATTCCCGAGGTGTTTCTCGCCAAACTTTTCAAGTTTCAGGATGCCGAATTTCTAAAGTTCTCGATGGAGGTCAGGGAAGTTCCCACCTTGACCTTTGATGAGGATGTCTCGCAAGAAGACAAAGTGGCAGAGGCTCCTGTCGCAATCGAGGAACCTGCAATTGAGACGGATTCATCGTTACCTGCAGTTTACGTCTACAAGAACGAACAACAAATGGGTCCGTATACTGTCGATCAATTGAGGGCATTCGTTGAAAGTGGTGAGTTCTCGGAGAATGATCGAGCCTGCTTTGACGGGAAGAACTGGGTGACTATCGGTCAAGTTCCTGGATTTGCCGAATGAGCATCTCGCTCACGCGCCTTTAGCATCGGCAGTTTGCTCTCGGCTGCGTTTCTTTCCGTGCCAGTTACTTCAATTGGGGGACGGGGCGATTGTTGTATCGTTGGTAGAGTCGAGTATGCCGGCTCTCCAAGTCAACTTCGTTTCCGGCAAGAATCATGTGCTTGACGGAGGTGCGGATATCAAGCAAATCCCCCGAGGTGGCGATGAACGTAGCATCTTTGTCAACTTCCAGAGTTCCCAGAAGATTAGCGACGCCTGCGATCCTAGCTGGCTCGATGGTGATTGATGCTAAGGCCTTTGATCTGGAAAGGCCATGGGCTACCGCGTGGGCAGCATGATAGGGTAGGTTGCGTTGGTGAGCCGCTGACCACCCGCCCAGGCGTAATCCGATGGATAGGGGTACGCCCGCCTCGGCCAAGATCCCCGGTGCTCGGAATTGCAAGTCATGGGGCAGGTTGCGCAGGCGAGGAGCGGTGAAAACATGATGATAGATCACAGAGACTTTTTCTTTTGCCAACCAATCTGCAAGCTTCCATGCATCTTGCCCGCCCGAAAGGACTGCACGGTATTTCCTTTTAATGGCCCACTCGATTCCTGCTTTGATTTGGCGGACTTCGTCGGCATGGATCATGATGGGAATATTTCCCGTAATGGCAGGGAGCATGGCCTCCCATGCAGGGACTGTCCTAAAGCTCTTGGGTTCGGACTCCTTGGTCCGTCTGTATGCTTCCGCTTGGTTGAAAAACTCATCGATCTCGCGTACTCTCTGCAGACGCGCTTCCGTTTGTTCCTTGATTGATTTCGGTTTCGAATCTCCGGATGACTGGTGCTGCGGCAGGGTGAAACCATGCCCTGGCCACCAAAGATGCAGAGCGACTTTTTTGCTGATCGTCATCTCCTCGACTCCCCATCCATCTAATGCGATTAATCCTG
>CALBIN010000380.1 GCA_937893275.1 uncultured Opitutia bacterium
AACCAACTGGCCAAGGCGATGAACTGGATGGTGACGAGCAGCTCGCGATGCCCGTCTCTTGTCTTTGGGGCTGCAAGCGGCAAGGCTAGGTAAAAAAGAAAAATCGTGTAGTACACGAATATTGTCCATGGAACAAAGGGGATGACGTGATCGAGGTAGCGACCGTCTGCCAATACGAAGACGGACTTTGGATCCCATGTCGTGACACCGCGAAGAGAGGCGATCCAGTTGGTCAACTGATAGGGTGATAGCAATACCAGCATTCCAAACGTTGCGAGCAGAGGAAAGAGGCGTCCTTTCCGATGGTTCCGGAGCTTCCACAGGGGAGACCAAATCTTCCACACTCTTGCCCCCACAGGACCCTCGCTTACGAAGGCGTGAGGTATTGCGGAGTTCTCTTCACTATTAGGAGACATGACGAGAGCCAAACTGTTACCTGACTGGGCTTATTGTAAACGCCAAAAGAAGGGTAGGGGAGAACAGGTCGGTTTGGATTATGCTTCCTTGGGAAACCCTTGTCGGCATACCTGTCTTACGAATCGTCGATAACCGTAAAGCCCTATGGAGGTGTGTCTGGAATCAGTGGTGGCGGGCCATGGACCTCCGTGATGCGTAGATTGTGTGGGGGCGACGCCGGGCGGGAACCCGTTCCAGAGGACGCGACCAGCCTTTTGCTCGAGAACCGGGAGTAGATCGTCCACCAGCTCTTTGTCGCTCTTTCCTACATGTAGGCTCGCGGTCAGGTTTCCCTCTAATTGCCGAGCAAGGTCTAACAATTCCTTCTCGTCCTTTGCCTTGATGATGAGGGACGTCGGGCCGAATGCCTCTGCCCGCAAATCGGGGTCTGCGAGGAAGCTTTTTGCTTCGGTTGCAAATAATCGAGAAGTAGCTTCGTTCCGCAAAATTTCGGGAGAGGTTTCGGACTCTGCGAGGAGTTCCGCTTGTTCGGCAAGTGTCTTTGTGCTCGTTTCGTAATTTTCGAGAATGCACCGGTTGAGCATGGCTAAGGGTGGTTTCGCTCGAGTGGATTCCGTTGCTTTCGAAAGAAAGGTTTCGATGCCGAGTCCATCGATCAGAACGAGTGCCCCGGGCTTGGTGCACATTTGGCCGGCGAACAAGTTTATGGCTTCAACATATCCACTTGCGATTTCTTCACTGCGTTCCTGCAGAGCTCCCGGAAGAATGAAGACCGGATTGAGGCTTCCCATTTCGGCATAGAATGGAATGGGTTCGTTTCGCGCGGTGGCGATTGTGGCCAGTGCTCGACC
>CALBIN010000381.1 GCA_937893275.1 uncultured Opitutia bacterium
CCTTCATAAATCACCCGGTAGAGCCCGGATTGAACTTTCCTTCCGCCCACCGCAACGTACATCGCTCCGTCCTTCGGGTTGACCAAAAGATCGGTCAGGGGAAAGGGTTGGGCGCTTGCGAACTCCTCCACCACACCCACGTAGGATGATCCTTGGGGCTTGAGATGAACGGCATAGAGCTTTCCGTAAGACCAATCGCTTACGAAGAATGCGTTTTGGTATTTGGCGGGAAACTTAGCCCCGTACCCGAAGCTTACGCCAGTAGGTGATCCGGGTCCCACGTCGACGACCGTTCCAAAGGTATCGCTGCAATAATCCATGAATTTTCCGGATCCGGTGCGCCAACCAAAGTCGGCTCCGTCGATCACATGGTTAACCCGGGTCGGGCGGTACCAAGGGGTATTCATGTCCCACTCCATATCCGCGTCATAAGTGAAAAGTTCGCCCTCGCGGTTGACCGCGGCGTCGTACTGGTTGCGGAATCCCGTGGCCATGACCTCCCAGGTCTTGCCCTCGGGATCGATCTGGGCGATGTGCCCGAGCGGGGCCTCGGCCCCTTTCATGAAGTATTGCAAGGATGGAAACAGCTGGTCCTCGCCCCATACTTCCGGAACCCGCGAATGGGTGTAGTCCTCGGGCAACTGGGTTTGGTTGCCCATCACGACGTAGAGGTGCTTGCCGTCAGGGGCCGGGAAGATGGCGTGGGGGCCATGCTCGCCTCCGGTCGCAGCCAGTTTCTTGACCGTGACGATTTTGTCGAAGAGGTCGTCGCCATCTTCGTCGATCAAACGAAAGACCCCTGCGCCGGTAACGCTGGAGCGCGAGTTCACCACCACGTAGAGGCTGTCGAAGGCATAGCACAAGCCTTGGGCATGCCCAATCTGAGGAAGCTTTTTCTGGGCTTCCGTCGGGTTCCCTGTACCGGACCGCTCGGTGGCGTAGGTGATTTGCTCGATGCTTGCCGGATCGACGTTCTTTCCTGCTGCCGGAATGGGAAAGCGGTAAATGCCACCATACTGATCACTGACAATCAGCCGGTTCTTGTCGTCCATGCACATGGCTACCCAGGAGCCTTGTTGGTCCATGGGTACGGAATAGAGAAGGTCGATCTTGAAGCCGTCGGCGATCGTGATGCGGTTGGGGGAAGTAGCTGACCGGGTCAGCGATTCCATTTTGGACGAAGGCGAAGATTTGGATGCCTCTTTTCGGGGGTTCGCACCGGGTGCTTTCTTTTTCTTTTTGGCTTTGCCTGAAATTGCCCGGTACTTGACGTCTTTGAACTCGACCCTCATGGGAGCGCCTTGATGGAGTTGCAACCCCAAGTGTCCCTTGGCAATGGCATCGGGATGGTTTTCGGTGACGTCCACGGTCACGACGTCGTTTACCTTGTGAATCAATCGGTTGCCGACCACGAGAACGGTGAGCTTGTTCCATTCTTCTCCATTGAGTTGAGTCTTGTCCCCGACGGTTCCGAGGATTTCGACGTCCTTGTCTCCCTTGGCGTCCGCTTTTTGCCAACGCTTGGCAATGATGCCGCGCTTTCCAAATTTCTCTCCGTAGAGCATGCCGAAGAAGTCCTGCTTCGGGTGCAAGTCGGCTTGATAGCCCCTTAGAACGAAATCCTTCAGGTCGCCCACGGGTTGACTGCGGTACTGGACGCCCGAGTT
>CALBIN010000382.1 GCA_937893275.1 uncultured Opitutia bacterium
CATCCCAGTCTCGCGGTCCCTCTAGGGACTGAATCATTTTCAGACCAGTGGCACTCAATCCTTTCTTCACTCCGTAAGCTGCGTAGAGTCCTCTCGTCCAACCATCGGAAGTCATCCAGCGGTCGGAGATAAAAGTAATCGAGGGAACCGCCAAAGGATCAGCAGACGGACGTCCCATCCAAGCGTCCGAAACCAAACGCCCACCAGTCTTGGCCACATTCAACCAATGAGAATTCGAACGATATCCCACGGCTCCACTTGCATTCGTGATAGTGGCATAAGCATGATCGACGTTATCCTTAACCCAAGTCGGAACGTTCAGTCCCCATTTTTCCTGAGCCGTCTTCAGTGCAAGTACGGGCCACTGTTGGACTGATCCATCGTATTGGGGTTGGTCTTGGGTCAATCGATACTCCCAACCACCTCTAGTATCGTCGTCGCCCTGCGTCCAGAACAGCAATTGCATCGCCTCTTCAGCCACCTCTTTATAGGTCCAGCCTACAAAAGGTCCGCCCGCGACCAAAGTTTCAGAAGCCTTATCACCTTCGGGAAAGGAATTCAGCAGGGCAAGAAGCGCAATAGAGTTCGAATAGGCATCGTGCCCACCGGTTTCAACCAGATAGACACCTTTGCCCGGAACCTTGCCGGTCGGATCATCGCTTTGCCTAACCGCAAGCCCATCATCGGAATGATCGGGTATATCTTTCATTCCAACTGCCTCGTTCTCGGTTAGGTATCGAAGGGCTTTTCTTACAACGTCTCCGTAGGCATGAACTGCGGAAACCGTTAATGCGGAATGACCGAAACCCGAAAAAGCCATCGAGGCAAACCCAGTCGTAGCCGTGGTGTAAACGGTTTCCTGCTTGGTATCTAACCACTTCAGGCCATTAGTCTGCACATCCTCCACCGCATTGAGATAGAGGTAGAGCAATCCTCGCTCCATCGCCATGTTTCGAGTCTCGTTCAGGGTAACCCTCGAAGGTAAAAACACTCTAACCTGAGTATTCGCTTTGACCACTTGACCAATGGAATCAGTGATAGTAAGCACGGCAGTCTTCAAGCCGGAAGTCTGGTACTGGTGATCCATTCCCACGAACCTCGCATCCGTCACTGACCCTTGAACGGATTGTCCGTCGCCGAAATCTAGAGAATAGTCGAATGGCGGAACTCCGTTCTCGACAGATCCCCAGATTGCAATCGGCACACCTATCTTTGCGTTCGCGTATAGAGAACTTTGCAGAAATCCCGGCATCATTCGAACAACAGGCTCACCCTCATCCACCTGCCCGTTCACCGTAACGACAACCTTCAACTTCTTGACGTAGAGACCATCCGACACTTCTAGAGTAAACGTATCCGTCCCATGAAAATCGTTTTTCGGGCGATACTGGAAGGTTTCGGGACTTGCCCCCGTACCGAACACGACCACAGTGCCGTTACTCTCCGAAGGGTTCTCGTAATAGGCGCGCCATGACAACACATCCCCATTGGGGTCGCTTGCAGTCACATTTGGAGACACCCATGCAAGAGGCTGACCATCTTCGTCCATAGTTATCGTCAAGTCATCCTCGGAACTAAAAACGGGAGGCAAATCGTTCCAGTTCGAGTTATCAAACACATAGGCTCCACCCGAATCCTCGCCACGATCATCGCGAAAAGGGGCCCCGGCGAAAATCGACACCCCCAAGGCAACGTCGAAACCCATCTCGTCATCGGACAAACCATCATAACCGACAAATTTGGCCTTCTGAGTCCAATTGCCGATTCCATCCCGCTCGAAAAGGTAGGCATAACCGGGATTACTTTTGGCATGGTCGCCAATTTTGCCCGGGGCACCCACCAGCAAACGGTTATCCCTGACGTCCAGGCTTTGCCCGAAATAGCCTTCAGCACCTGCGTTTTCTGGCGTTATCTTGGCCTGCTGCACCCATTGTCCGTTGGACAAGCGCTGAAAGACATAAACCGCTCCGGTATCTTGAACACCTCCCTCGTCACGCAAACGGGCACCCACGTAGCTAAAATTCCCATCCAATTTCACCGATTGTCCGAACTGATCGTTTGCGACGCCATCATCAGGGGTCAATTTAGTTATTTGCACCCAAGTGTCGCTTTCAGTTCTGCCGATTAGGTAAGCCGCTCCCGTGGATACGCCATTCGCATTATTCGAACCGCTCGCTCCGACTAAGGCCAAGTCGCCATCCAGAGACACCGAAACTCCATAGTGACCGTTCGCTAAAGAATCGCCGGGAACCAATTTGGTCTTTTCAAGCCAAGTTCCACTTCCGGACTTCTCGAAAATATAAGCTGCCCCCGCAGCCGAAACACCTCCGGGGTCCGCCATATGGGCACCGACCAATACTTGGTTCGTACGAGCGGAAACACTTTGACCGAAATAATCGTGGATCGCCCCATCCGAGGGACTCAACTTGGCCGCCTGACTCCATGAAGTAGCGTTCTTCTCAAAGACGTATGCCGCTCCTTTCAAGCCCGCGACCGAATCGTGACCCGGAGCTCCTGCGACTACTAGATTGTGCCACAGAGAAACATCCCGACCAAGCCGACCTCCAGCCTCGGGAGAGCTCGCCCGAAAAGCCTGAACGGGCAACCATTTTCCATTCAGGTCTCGCTCAAAAAGGTGAGCCGATCCAGTATTGCTTAGGCCATTCCTCGATTCCCCATTGCTGCCGACCAAAACTTGGTTCCCCAACACGCTCATGCTTATTCCGAATTGATCTCCCGGTCTTGGATTCGGTCGCACTAGTTTGTTTTGGCGGGCCGAAATAATCTTGATATCTCCCCGCATCGTTCCATCCGAAGCGCAATAGTAAACCAGTTGCCTAGGCGTATCCTCGTTCGGGATGAATGAAAGAATTCCATCGGGCCCTTCCGCCCCGTTGCCGGTCAACTCGTTTCCTGCGTACGGCACGCCTGCCGAGGAACCGATAAAGAAGGGATGATCGCCAATCTTGGGGCTAAATCGATAATTCACTCCTTCCATCAAGACGAGGTCGGGGTCGGGGGCTTCTGAATATCCTCCACCTGTAAACAGAAAATTGTTGGCATCAGGGATTTGCAAATCGTAAGTCAAACTTTTCGCCAACGGAATCAAACCGTTCTCCGGTCGAGGATTGATCCGTACGTTAATGATTATCGAGTCGCTCAGCAGCCCATCCGATAATTTCACCACAAAGCTATCCGTCCCGTTGTAATGAGGATTTGGAGAATAAGTAAAGGTCGTGGGTTTTGCCCCCGAACCGCCCACCGAGGCCGTTCCGTGAACGGGCGCCGTCTGTAAACTCCAAGTAATCACGTCCCCCTCGGGATCGGTTCCGTTCAGGTCCTCACTAGGCCAAGCCAGAGGCCATCCCAGCGGGTCTCCGTCCTCGTCCATCACCACCGACACGCTCGCTCCCTGCGTAATTACGGGGGTCTCGTTGACATTCAACACCTCGATGGCGAACACCTTATCGAAGCTCGCATTGTAGTCATCCGTGGCACGCACCCGGATGCTCAAGGTGGCGTTGGCCTCGTGACCGAGCACCACTTTCGTGGTCAGGGTTCCGTTGGCATCGATATCGAAAAGGTTGTTCTGGTCAGAGCCGCTGCCTTGGACCAAGGAAAAAACGTGAGTTGCGTTGGATTCGGGGTCGCTGGCGTTGAAGTCGCCAACGAGCGCTCCCACGGATTCCAGCTCCAATACTGCCGTGGAACTGGCAGTAATATCAGTGGGGGCGCGGTTGGTTAGACGGCCGGAATGATTGAGTACCAAACGCATGCCTTTGGTGGTATCTCCAGTAGTGGGATCCAAGTCACCTCGGTGGGAAAGGCGGGCCCAGTCGCTCGAACCGTTGTACGAGCCTCCACGATTAATTCTTTCGGTACCACTTTTGCTGCCCACCGGATCCACGACCGCTCCGCCGGCATAAGCCGACCTCCAGTCCAAGCACCATTCCCAGACGTTCCCGTGCAGGTCGTACAAGTCCCACGGGTTTGGCAGTTTCAATCCCACCTCGTGCGTGGTGTTTCCGGAATTGGCAAGGTACCAGGCGTAATCACCAAGTGTCGCGTTGCCGTCCCCGTGCGAAAAGGTCGTCGCCCCACCCGCCCGTGCCGCATATTCCCATTGGGCCTCGGTCGGCAGATCGAAAAAGGCACCACTCGTCTTTGACCGAAGCTTGCCCAAAAACGAAGTGCCGGCGGGACCGCCATCGGGCCAGACGCCGCCACGAAGATCTTCCCAACTGACGTTCTCGACGGGCTTCATTCCCCCACCCTTCCCCGAGGGATCCGAACCAGTCACCTTGGCGTACTGACTTCCCGTAGTCTCGTAAACGCCGATGTAGAACTCTACGCCCTGAGTGACTTGAAAAGGATTCTCAATCCCCGTCTGCCCCATAGTAAAGGTTCCCGGGGCAATCCATTTCAGAAGAATCTTATCCGTTTTGTATACGCTCGAGTTCCAGTCGTCGGGGCGTTCGTTCAAGTAAGTTACGGGATAATCCGATGCCCCTGTTCCACCAGATAAGTCCACGGAAACGAACGACGGCTTTTCCGATCCCTCCAAGGCATTGTGTACGCGCACCACGAACTGCTGCATGGTGTTGGAAATCCCGTCCGATGCGGTAATTTCGACCATGTAACGGTTGTCACCATCGGAATCGACAGGATTCTCAAAGTCGGGCGGAGTAGTGAAGTACAGTTCACCCGTTGCCACGTTTATTGTAAAAAGCGGAGCATCGGGACCAGATTTCGAATAGGCGGTGATGTCGTCGGGATCAAGATCCGTGGCGTTGGCGAAGAAGGAAGTCGCGTTGTTCTCGAATTGGGCGAAACTGGCATTGGAGAAAACGGGCTTATGATTCCCCCACAAGCGATTGCGAAAGACATAGGCGGCCCCAGAGTCCGTTTTTCCACTGGTATCGGAAAAAGGTGAACCCACAGCTAAACGAGCACCGAATTGTGAAACGGAATGGCCAAAGAAATTACCAGTCGCGGCATCTGGAGCCGTCAATTTTTCAAGAAAGTTGGCCGCCCCATTGGCTTCCAGTTGAAACAAGTAAGCGGCTCCGACGTTTGTGGCGGCGACGTCAACAGAGGATGCTCCAACGGTAAGTATATTTCCGGATTGCGAAACGGATAGACCGAACTCGTCTCCGGCATTTCCATCCGGCGCCAGCAACTTGTCGAGATACGTAGCCGTGCCGTTGGCTTCAACCCGATAAAGATAGGTTGCCCCCGCATCTGCTTTACCAGGCAGATCAGCTTTGCATGCTCCGATAGCAAGAATATCCCCAGACTGCGAAGCTGACAACCCGAAGGTATCCCCAACCCCTCCATCAGGAGCTATCAACTTGGTAAGATAAGTTGCCGTACCGTTGGCTTCCACCCGATAAAGATAGCTTGCTCCCGCATCCGCTTTGCCGGGGAGATCGGCTTTGTATGCTCCGACAGCTAGGATATTCCCAGAATGCGATAAAGACTGCCCGAAGGAATCGCCAGTAACACCGTCCGGGGCAATTACTTTATCCAAGTAAGTAATGCTTCCGTTGGATTCCAGCCGATAGAGATATACAGCACCCGCATCGGTTTTACCCGGAAGATCAGCTCCGTATGAACCAACGGAAAGGATATTTCCGGATTGAGAAACGAATAGCCCAAATCCATCACCCGCAGCCCCGTCGGGAGCCACCACTTTCTGTAAATAGGTAACGGTACCATTCGCTTCAACCCGGAACAGATAGGTCGCCCCCGCATCAGCTTTACTGGGAAGATCGGCTTTCCAAGCTCCGACGGAAAGAATATCCCCGGATTGAGAAACGGATAATCCGAACTCATCACCGAAACCCAGGTCAGGAGCTATTGCTTTATCCAAGTAGGAAATACTTCCGTTAGTCTCCGATTTATAAAGGTAGACGGCACCTGCGTTGCTGCTTTCACCGGGAGCCCCTACGGCAATGAAGTCGGACGATTGCGAAACGGAGTAACCGAACTGGTCGCTGGCGTTGGAGTCTGCAGCTATGATCTTCTCGGCATCGGTTTTAGGAAGATTACCTGGAGCCTGAGTGACGGAGAGGGACAAGTTGCCGTAGCCCGAGGGAGCTCCCGAAAAGGTTACGTTAAGGGTACCATCGACGTTTACCGAAGCGTTGGCCGACAAAGTGCCCTTGTCCACCCCCGAGAAGGTCACTATGGGCGGAAACCCGTCGGGGTTAAAGCCAGATGCAACGTTACTGAGCGGGGTGGGTGGATAAGCAATGATTTCAGCGTTTAAGAGATAGTCGCCCGCAATCGTCGGCGAAACGCTCGAGAAGTCGAGATTCAAGGTTCCGTTCGCATTTACCGTGACCACGGTTCCCGGACGAGAAGCGCCGAGAGGATCGGTGATTGTGACCGAAGGAGTCGCCCCCGACTGGAGGTATCCCGAGCCGATGCCGTTTAGTCCGGAAGGAAGAAGAACGACGGAGCCGAAGGAGGCATTGACGTCGTGCACCCCTGTTTCCGAAGGCGTGGGCAAAGTGAAGTCCAAGGTGCCGTTGGCGTCGACCGTGGCGTTTACCGTCTGCGTGGACGAGGATGGCGCGGTGATGGTGACGACCGGGGTTTCCGATACGTCGTACTTCGAAGAACCTTGATCGGAAAAGCTCGGTGGAGTGAAGGCGAGAGGTCCCGGAAGGATTTGCACATCGACGGGAGTGAAGCTGCCCGCATTCCCCGTAAAGGTGGAGTCGACTTTACCGTCTGCCGCAGCTGTAGCGCTACCGGACATTCCGGCCACGGCGTTGTCCCCGCGCTTGAAGGTGACCCCGGGAGAATGCCCCGATGGGTAACCGCTTCCACGATCAAAAACTGCGGGAAGCTGATAATAAGTTCCGAGATCGGCGGAAATGGTATAAACCTCCGGTTCTAAGGGAGCGGGAAGAGTAAAGGTCAGCTTGCCGTTGGCGGAGACGGAAGCTGTAACAGTTTGGTTGTTGTCGTTACCCGTGGGAGTCGGGATTCGGATGGTGGGGTTTTCCGAGGGATGATAACCCGATCCCTGACCGACGAATGGACTGGTGTTGACCGTAGTCAGGCTTGCGGAAAGGACGGCACCCGAACCACCGGAGCCACCCCATAGCTCAATCTCACGAAGACCGAGATAGGTATCCACACCCTCGGCTGCCGAAATCAGAAGCTTGTAGTTGATATAAAAATCCGGGCTATCGACAGAGTATGCACGCAGTTCGTCAGCGGTCCATCCAGTTTCGTTGCTCTCAGAGGCCAAGTCCACCCATGTCGAAGAAATGATGTCGAAGGCCTGAAGCTTGAAACTCTTGGGACTGCGCTTTTCCGGCAGCACATCTCCGACCATGATCTTGTACTCGTTGACTTGAACGGGATTCGTGAACTGCCAAGCTAGGTAGATGTTCGGCAACGCCGATTGCAAGGGCATCCAGACACTTGAAGTATTGTCGTCAAAGGCATTGGCAGATCCGCTAGATGGCGAAGAAGTATAAATGTAAGCATCCTTAGGAGACCAGAAAAGGACTTCGCTGACTCCAGTTTGCGACTCGCCGGCATGATAGCTGTTGATTCCTGTAAGTCTTACGTAACGTGCCTTGAAGTTGAGGTCGTCGATAGATTTAACCGTGTGATTATCGATCGCGCCGGAACTCTTGGGCCAATTACCTGAAACGGAAAAATCAGTCCAGTGCGCGCCGTCTTCGGAATACTCGAGCTTTGCTTTCTTGATCGAACCATTGGGGTTTCCTGCCTCGTTGAACTGCCAAACCAACATGCGGCCAACAGTCTTCAAGGAACCGAAATCCCACTGAATCCAGCTGGTTTTATTACCTGGAGCCCACATATGTTGACGGCTATTACTCTGCAAAGCGGTCTCGTCTCCCTGCACGCCGGACATCCCGCTCCAGTCGATGGTTTTACCAGCCGATGCTTGACCTCTTGAGGCACTCACTGAAGCAACCGCAATGAGGGAAGGAGCATGAAGAGCTTTTTGAGGAGGAGCAATCGTCGCATTCGGTGCGCTAGAAAATCCCGTGCCCTGAGAGACAACTGAAACCGAAAGGATTTCCCCACCCGAACCTACGGATGAAACCTTGGCCGCAACTCCGGTTCCACCACCACCGGAGATAGTGATCAAATCGTTTACCGCATAGTTCGTTCCGGCTGAAGCTACATTGATACTATTTATGCCTTCAACCCAAGCAGGAGAACCGGGAGCTACCTCTACAAGAAGGGGGCCGGCTCCTGCGTTACCGGAAAAAGTGAGATCCACCTTGCCATCCGCTCCGGCTGTTACGCTACTCGATAGAGCCAATAATACATCGCCATTGCGCGTCATCGTTGTTGCGGGATGTACGCCTGAAGCGTAACCGCTCCCGAGGTCGTTAACTGGGGGCAATTGGTAATACTTGCCGGCGGCTGCGCTTATGGTGTGAACGCCACCCTTGGTCGTGGTCGACGGAAGGGTAAAAGACAAGGTGCCATTGGCCGCCACCGTAGAGTCCACCGTTTGATTGGTCCCCCCGCTGGGTGGCGATATGGTGATAACGGGCTTGGACAAGGAGCTACCGTTTTCCGAAACATGGTAATTCGAGCCTTTCCCGCTGAAGTTCATTGTATCGAACTCATAGACAGGTTCCACCTCTATGGTCACATTCACATCGTCGACTGCGTTGCCAGTAAAAGTAATGTCGACTTTGCCATCCGCACCTACGATTCCAGTTGCGACAACGGCATTTAGCCCAGTAGTCGGCAACTCGGTTCCGTTGCGCTTGACCTTTACCCAGGGCTGGAAACCTTGAACGTATCCGCTACCCAAATTTGATGCCGAAGGGATGTGGTACCATTGGGGAGTAGCACTAATAAAGTGAGTTCCACTCTGCAGAGCGGCAGGAATTGTAAAAGACAATGTACCATCACCGGCAACTGAAGCAGTTGTTGTTTGCGAGGTAAATAAACCGTCGATAGCAGGATAATTGGGTAAAAATATTAAGGAAATGTCAGCAGCCTTGCTAGGGAAGAACCCCGAACCTTTGCCAGTATAAGAGAAAACGGACCAAGGTCCAACTACCTGAATCGAGCTCATTGAACCACCCACGGGAGTAATTTGAAAACTGGGCGTGGAAGCGACCACGCTGGTCGTCACGGATAGATTCCCCATGGAACCCGCGATGCCCTCCAACTGGAAAGCAGGCGAAGTGCCAACTGGACCTGCCCTAATGCTCACATCAGTCATCGAGCCTCTGGTCGCAGTAAGCTGAAAAGGGGGTGTAGTACCAACAGGAGCAGAAATTGAGGTGACTGAAGTCATTGACCCAACAGCGGCGAGTACAGTCTGTGTGGGCACTGAACCCGCTCCGTTCACCGAGGTCGAAAAAATGGGGGAGGGACCGGGAATCACATTAACTCTCACCGTAACGGAATCGGTTGAAGCACCGTCCGAAACCTGTGCGACGAAACTATCGCTTCCGAAAAAGTTCAAATTCGGGACATAAGTAAAAGTGCTTGGGGCAGATCCCGAACCCGAGATGGTCGCGATGCCGTTAGCGGCGGCACTGGACACGCTCCAAGTAAGCGTATCAGCAATGTCGCCGTCCGTCGCGTTCAAATTGGGAGCACTCCATGAACTCGCGTTATCCTCCTGCATACTAACAACCAAAGGTCCCGCACCCTGAGAAATTTCAGGGGCAAGGTTACCGAGGGCATGGTGCCCCAAACCGAGCAAGAATATGGAAACCAGAAACGGGAGAATCGGCAGACCAAGACTCCGGGCAGTTAAGGAGAGGTAGCCAGAATTAATAACAAAAATAGTCCCCCCCGCACAGGCGCGTAGATAAGTATGTTTAAAAAATGGTGAGGCTTTTCCGAGCATGAAACTACTCTTACTATTAGCCGAAAACGGGGAAATACTTCATTTTATCTTAATTTATTTTTAAAATGGCAAGCGAATCGTTTGGAAGAAAGGTTTTCGAGAGAGTAGTTTTAATGGGAAAATAAAGGTGATTGATGTTCGACCTTTTACTCCGTTGGAGTTTGATTATCCCATATGGGAAGAACGATTATCGTAGGAGCCGGGCTTTGTGGGTTAGTCGTGGCTCGGACTTGCAGAGATGAAGGCAGAGAGGTGCTCGTATTGGAGGCGGGTGGCTATCCCGGAGGAGTGATTCGCTCGGAGCGGCGGGATGGATACCTCATTGAACATGGGCCCAACACCTTGGCTTTGCGAGCAGGTCATGCTCCCGATTATCTGGAGCAGATGGGGTTGTTGGAGGATGCAATCGAGGCGAACCCCGAGGCGAAAAAACGTTTTCTCGTTCGTGAAGGACAACTGGTGGCGGTTCCAGTCTCAGCAAGCTCATTTCTCAATAGTCCTCTGTTCTCAATCGTCGGCAAGCTTCGACTCTTGCTAGAACCGCTCTTACCGAGGGGGAGTGACCGTAAAAACGAGAGCGTCGCCGATTTTTTCATGAGACGCTTCGGTAGAGAAGTAAGGGACTATGCGGCCAATCCTTTTATCGCAGGAGTCTATGCTGCACGACCGGAAACTCTCGTGCTTCGCCATGCGTTTCCTGCAATCTACGAAATAGAGGGTAAGCACCGCTCACTAATGATCGGTGGGATCAAAACGGCCAAGAGAAGGAAGCGGGAGGGATTGCCGAAGACGCGACTAGTCTCTTTCCAGGAAGGGCTCGCCGCGCTACCAAACCGTCTGGCCGAAGAATTGGGAGACGACTTGAAACTGAATGCACCCGTGCGAAAAATCTCACGAGATGGCGACAATTGGAAAGTGGCCTTCGAAGAAGCAGGTGAGCTAAAGGAGGAACGGACTGACCGCATAGTGTGCTCGGTGCCCGCCCATGCACTGAAATCCATAGAATGGGAAGGATTGGCGGAAAGCGAATTGTTGAACACATTGGCTTCTGCCCCCCACTACCCCCTTGCAGTCGCACAGTTGGGATTTCACCGGGAGGACGTTGGACACCCGCTAGATGGGTTTGGCTTTCTCGTTCCTGAAAAAGAAAACCTGAGAATTCTCGGTACACTCTTCTCCTCCACCTTGTTTCCGAAACGAGCGCCAGAGGGACATGTTCTCCTCACCACCTTTGTGGGTGGGGAACGACAGCCGGATCTGACCGAGAAGAGTGATGAGGGGCTATGCGAACTCGTACTGGAAGAGCTTCAAGGTCTGCTTGACATGCAGGGGAAACCCACCTTTCGCAACTTGGTTCGCTGGCCCAAGGCCATTCCCCTACCCGACTCGGGCCAAGACAATCGTCTGAAAGCCGCCAAACACCTGCAAGACGCGAATTCGGGATTGGAACTGAGCGGTTCTCACTTGACCGGAGTCTCCCTACCCGCCTGTCTAGAAGGAGCTGAATCCTTACTTTCCGAAAATGGCTAAACTTTACTTTCACTACTCATCGATGAATGCGGGGAAATCCACGGCTCTGCTGCAAGCCAACCACAATTATTTGGAACGCGGTATGCACACCCTGCTTTTCACCGCCAAAGCGGACGACCGATACGGCGACAAGGTGATTGCATCCCGCATCGGGATACAGGCGCAATCTCAACATTTCATCGAGGGGGACGACCTGTTCGCTATTATCGAGGAGTCGCATGCCTCCAAATCCTTGGACTGCGCCCTTTTCGACGAAGCCCAGTTCCTAACGAAGGAACAGGTGAGTCAACTGGGTCGCGTGGCCGATGTCTTAAAAGTGCCGGTACTGGTGTACGGACTGAGGACGGATTTCCAAGGAGAACTGTTCGAGGGTAGCCAATACCTGCTTGCTTGGGCTGACGACATAAAGGAAATCAAGACGGTCTGCCATTGCGGGAAAAAGGCCACAATGAACGCCCGCATAGACGAAAGCGGACAAAAGGTAAGCCTCGGCGAACAAGTAGAGATCGGCGGAAACGAAAGATACGTATCGCTATGCAGACGCTGTTTTTCCAAAGGTAAAACAGCCACCACAACCCAAGATTAAAGCTCTAGAAGGGACCGCGCCTCGGGGGCTCGGGGTCCATGGAGAGAACCGACGCATCGAAACAGCCTTTCATTAGGCGTAGCTTGCGATCTGTTTCAGAGGTATCGCCCCAGAGGTTATGGAATTCATCGGGGTCGGCTAAGAGATCGTAGAGTTCCCCCTGTTCCGTACCGTGGTAGACGATGATTTTTTCCGTTTCGGTACGAAACATGGTGCCGTAAGCATTCTTGTGGGTCCAAGCATTGTAATATTCGGAATAAACATGAGGTCGGATGGAAGAAGAATCGGTCTCACCACGAAGTACTGGAAGGAGAGAACCTCCTTGCATACGATCCGGAATCGGCAAACCTGCGGCATCGAGAAAGGTGGGGGCGAGATCCAGAAGCTCGACGAGGCCCTCGGCACGAAGGTTTTGGCGAACGCCACCGGCAGGCCAACGAATGACGAGCGGCACACGGACGGCGCAATCGTAAAAGTGGGGACCTTTGAAATAAATTCCGTGGTCCCCCAGCATTTCACCATGGTCGGACATGAACACGACTAGAGTGTCTTCAGCCTGCCCAGTTTCATCGAGGGCTTCAAGAATACGCCCGAACTGGTCGTCGATCAGCTCCACCATGGCCATGTAGGCGGCGTAGACATGGCGGTGATCGGAATCGCTCATGGCCCCTGAGTGAAACTCCCCGGGACTGTTGTGAGCCCACTCGCGATCCAATTGCTGAAAACTGGTTTGACGAGCCTGTTCGTCGGAAGACACCTTGGGCAAAGGCATTTTCTCGGTATCGTAGCGAGCCAAGTATTCGGGGGGAGGATCAAAAGGGTGATGAGGATCGAAGCAATTGAAACTAAAGAACCAGGGTCGTTCGGAATTGGTCCGAATGAACTCGACCGCCTTCTCGGCGCACCAAGTGGTCTGGTGGTACTCGGCGGGCGGTCCTTCAAGCACATAGGGTGAGATTTCGCCGCCATAAACGCCCTCCCAAGTCTTGCCCTTCTCGGCAAGCCACTGAGTGTAGGCGTTCTCGGGCCAATCCGGCTGCGGATGATGGGACCAATGAAAATCTTCGTAACCATCGTCCGTCCGGTCTTCCACCTTGCCATCCGAACAGGAAGCCAGATGGAGCTTGCCCGCCAAACCGCAATGATAACCAGCCTCGTCGAAAAGTTTGGTCACGAGTACCTCGTCAGAAGGTATTGATTGCCCATTCTGCCGGCAACGAGTGGTTCGAGGATAACGGCCCGTTAGAAAAGACGCCCGACTGGGAGCACAAACGGGGCTTTGGCAAAAGGCATTTTCAAAAGCTACGCCCTCTCCAATGAATCGATCGAGGTTGGGCGTACGGGCGGAGGAATTACCCAAAGCGCGAATCGTGTCGAGCCGCTGTTGGTCCGTGCAAATCCATAAAATGTTTGGTCTCTTAGACATCACCTATCAAAAAAGCCTTCCGTGAACCAAGGGCAAGCGCCTTTAATCTTGCAACTTTTCCAGTTCTCATTTGTTAGCCAGTTGTAACAATCACATGAGCACCGTTGATCAATTCGAGAGCGTCTTCAAAGCCGCAGCCAAAACGACCTACCTCCACGAGGCTCCCTCATTGGGCAAGGTGCTTCTGGTGACCGATCTCGACGACTCCCAAGCTGCCCTATACCTGCAAACTGTCCGAAAGTTCCTCGGCGAGATTCTACCCGAGAATGATACGAATTGGATAGTTCTTCACAAGAACGACTACAAAAGCGTGAAAGATCTTTTGGAAAATGTGGAACAACACCAACCGGCACTTCTAGTCACTTACCGCAACCTACGCAGCGAGGCTTGGCGGTGGCCATACAGCCTCGGCGAACACCTAGACGTTCTAACTCAGGTCACGACCACGCCTGTACTTGTCCTGCCTCACCCCGACCGAGACGACAGCACGGAACTACTCGCCAAACCACCAAGGAAGGTGATGGCCGTATCGGGCCATCTTTGCGGAGAAGGTAGCCTCGTTCAGTATGCAGCCGCTTTCACGCCCAAAGGAGGAAAGCTTCTGCTTAGCCACATCGAGGACGAATCGACTCTCAATCGCTATCTCGAAGCCATCGGGAAAATTCCCGAGATCGACACCGAGATAGCGAAGGAAAGCATTCTCACACGCCTGCTGAAGGATGCAAAAGACTTTTCCGAAGCCGCCCGAACCGGTTTGGAGGAAGCCGATCTCGGAATCGAAGTGGAAGGTGCGGCCAAGGTCGGTCGACGACTGGAAGACTACCGACGCCAAATCGAGGAAGATCACGTCGACCTTCTCGTGATGCACGCCAAGGAAGACGATCAAATGGCGATGCACGGGATGGCCCACCCTCTTGCCGTCGAGCTTAGATCCGTTCCCATTCTGTTACTGTGAGCATTTCCCCTCCGATTCTAGCGTCTGCCTCCAGGCATGCCGTCGAACCCGGCGTGACCTACCTTTTCCTAGGTTTGCTCGCAGCTATGATCCTATGCCTCGCCCTTGAAGAAAAAATTCACGCAAAGAAATCTGTCATCGTCGGGTTGTTCGGCATTCTTGCTCTCTTTATTGGAACTTGGTTTCACCTTCTTCCTTTTTCGGACGTCGGTAGTTTGGTCATAGGAGGTCACCAAGTCTCTATGCCCGTTTACGTGCCGGGCGTAGACTGGGAAGTGATCGCCATCATTCTCGGTTCCTCGCTGTTTGTAGATATCACCAGTAAATCGGGACTCTTTACCTGGGTTGCGGTAAAGCTGACCAAGTTGTCGGTCGGTGATCCTCTTCGCCTGCTCGTGCTTTACGGGGTAATGACCGTGGTTTTTTCGGCCGTGCTAAACAACGTTACGGCCATGATAATCGTCGGCTCCCTCACGGGTGTTTCCCTAAAAAAGCTGGATCGTTCGGAGAAGTTGCTCGGTTTCTTGCTAATCGAGGGATTGCTGACCAACGTCGGAGGGTTGCTCACCCTGATTTCCTCCGTCCCAAACATCATCGTGGGCAAAACCGCAGGCATAGAGTTCGTAGATTTTTTCATAAAGTCGGCACCCTACGTAGTCGTCTCAACTCTAGTGACACTTTGGATGGGAGCAAAGCTCTTCAAGATCAGCTCACTCAAAAGCGATGAGGAACGAGCTTCCGCCAAATCCCTTGTCGCAGGATTTGATGAAAACGAGGGGATCGAGTCTCCGGGGTTTTTCCGTTTCGGGGCCCTCATGACCTTCGTTTTCATCGGTACCGTAGCGATGACCTCGCAGTTGCCGGTTATCAACGAGTTGGGCTTGGGTTTCGTGGCTCTGGCTTTCGCCGGGCTCATGCTCATTCGCTACAAATCTGTCGCAGATCGATTTTATAAGACAATCGACTGGGATCTCCTGTTTTTCTTCGTCTGTCTTTTCGCGGTCATCAACGTCATGGAACACGCACAGGTACTGGGCCTGATTGGAGAATGGCTAAAGCCAATCCTGGAACTTGGTGATTCCGCCGGACCCGCATCGCTTTTGGTGGCCTCGGCAGTCGCAAGTTCCGTAACCGACAACATACCCCTTGCAGCCATGCTAGCAAAAATTCTCGCAGGAATTCCCGAAATAGCGGCAAATTCCGACAGCCCCTACTGGTGGGCAGTGATCTTCGGTGCCAACCTAGGCGGTAACATTACGCCGATCGGCTCGGCCTCAACTCTCGTGGCGGTAACGATCATCCACAAGTATGAACTGAAATTGTCTTTTGCGGGTTTCGTGAAAATTGCTATACCTTACGCCGTCATTCAATTGATTCTGGCAGTGGTCTACCTGCTGTTAACTTCTTAAAACCTGTCCGGAGAATAAGGCTCCGGAGTCAGATGTGGAGTTTTTCCCGTCACCAACTCGGCAACAAGTTTTCCAGTGGCCGGGGCCATGCTGAGACCCAGCATATTGTGGCCTGTTGCAATCGTTATCTTGGGACGCCCGGGGCAGGTGCCGATGATGGGTACGCTGTCGTAGGTCATCGGACGCCAACCATACCAAGTCGTCTCAACGTGCTCGCAATAAGGTTCTAGCAAAAAGCGTTCGGCTCCCTTTCGTAGCAAATCGACTCGCTTTGGGTTTAGGGTTTCGTCGTAGCCATTAAACTCCATGGTGGAACCGAGCCGGTATCCTGACGAAAAAGGTGTTACCGCGACGCGGGTTTCGGGAAAGACGAGAGGGATGGAAGGACAAGTGTTCGGTCGGGGCATAGTGAGCGAGTAACCCTTCCCCGGCTGAATCGGAGCTCTCCAACCGATGACGTTGGCCAGCTTGGGGGAAAGAGCGCCTGTCGCCATCACGACGTGACTTGCCTCTATCTCTCCGGAATCGGTTTCCGCCACGACGGCTGAATCTTCCATGTCTCGCAAGCCATTGAGCGAACAATTCTCCATAATATTGACCCCCTTGCTCAGTAACGACGCCTTCCAGGAAGTCATGAGCATGTCGGAACGCAGGTGAGCGTCGCCCTCGTAATGCCAACCTCCGGCAAGACCCGGTTTTAGAGCAGGTTCCAGATCATAAAGAGCGTCACCTTCCAAGCGAACTGCGGGTTCTTCGAATTTCCGAGTCAGGAGTTCGTTGATCTTGCAGTAGCTCTCGAATTTTTCTTTGGACTCGTAAACGTAGAGCAGGCCTTTTTCCTGCCAATCACAGTCGAATTCCTCGTTTTTCATCAGATCCCGATACAACGACATGGATGACTTGAGAAGCGGATGAATAGCCTGTGCTCCG
>CALBIN010000383.1 GCA_937893275.1 uncultured Opitutia bacterium
CTGAAACAAGCGGCCGAACGTTTTTTGAAAGCGCCGCCCACCGCCGCAAATTTAAGCTCACTCATCTATTTGGCCGCGGCTCATGGGGATGATGCATCCGTGAAGCGCATCCGGAAGCTGGCCGTCAGTGGTGAGCCGGTCAGCGAATTGGCGATTCGGGTAATGGCTGAGTTCCCCTCGAAGTTCGAACTCCTCGAGATGCAGAAGGTTCTGGCCAAGGCGACGTCGCCGGGTGTTCGACACGCCCTCTTGGAATATCTGCATGCAGTCCCGGATGCCAAGCTGCCGGAGACCATTGTTCGCCTTGCCGCAGATCCAGATGCCTTCGTCCGGCAGTCCGCCGCGCAATTGTTGGCCCGACGAGCATCGGCTCCCGAACTGACTCGCTGGGCTTCGGATGAATCCGAGCTCGTCCGCCAGGGGGCCGTGAATGCCGCTGGTTTCCACATCTGGCATGCCATCGAGTCGACTACCAATTTTCCCAAGGTTCGTGAATTGGCACGACCAAACCAAATGTCCTTCGCCCAAGCGGACGGTCCGATCAAGCTGACCGACCTAGGCAAACCGATCTTCATTTACATGCCGTCCGAATGGTGGAAGGACGAAGGCAACAGGAAGGAAGTCGCCCCGCATGTTGCTCTTCTTGCCAAGGCCCTGGACGACTCGTCCCCAAGCGTCCAACTTCCTGCCGCGGTCCAATTGTTCTTTCTGAAGAATAGCGAGATCGACCCGAAGGTCCTGACCATTCTCAAGAGCGCCGGTGTCGAGTTGGGGTCCAAATCGAAAGCATCGCAGAACGCCCGCGCCCAAAAAAAAGCTTTGCGGGCCCTCGAGACCGCTACCTTATCCAGCAACGACAAGATTCCACCTGCCTTTGCCGGCATGGACTGGAACACCGCCTACGGCAAAGGCAAGGCGACGGTTGGCAAGAAGTTGTTCACGGCCCGGGGTTGCATCGCCTGTCACTTGGCTCCGGATGATGGCAAGGGGGGCAGTATCGGTCCATCGCTCGTGGATGTGCATACGCGTTTCTCCCCCCAATACTTGGCCGAGTCGATCCTTCTCCCAAATCGTTTTGTTTCGCCTAATTTCCATCCCACCACTCTGACCATGAAGGATAAATCGGTTCATGTCGGTTTTATCGAAAAGGATGGCGACGAAATCGATTTGCGCATCATCACGGGTGCGGTGATAAAACTGGCCGGGGCCCAGATTGCCAAGCGCGCCACAAGTCATCAATCCATGATGCCGGCAGGCTTGGTTCAGTCACCCGATGAAATGAATCACTTGCTTGCCTACATGCTCGATCACCCGGGTGCCTCCAATGATCCGGTTGCCTTGGAAGATGACATGGCTACCCTTGCCCTTGAGATCGTGCACCGCTTTGATCCCGAGAAGCCAAACGTATTTCGGTTCAACGCGGTCGATGCACAGTTCGTACGAGTGAACATCTTACCCGGCTCAAAAGGGCAGCCCTGTATCGATGAGTTCGAGATCTTTGTCCACGGCGAGAAAACAAACCTCGCCCTAACTGGAAAAGCTACGGCATCTTCGTTGCTGCCTGGCTATGCGTACAAGCATCAGATCGGGTTCCTCAACGATGGTGTTTATGGCAACGGGCGTAGCTGGATTCCGGCAAAAAATACGGGTTGGGCCCAAATCGAGCTGGCGAAGACCGCTAAAATCAATCGGGTCGTCCTCTCGCGGGATCGCGAAGGGAAATTGCGTGCGCGCTTGCTGAACTCCTTTGATATCCTGGTGTCGAACGACGGCACGACCTGGAAGACCGTGAAGAAAGTCCGACCAAGGAAAGCGGCC